>JALWJV010000210.1:0-14782 GCA_026996955.1 Deltaproteobacteria bacterium | reverse complement strand
ACCGTCAAGGCTGAAATGTGCCCTCACTGCCTTTTTCGGATCAACTGCCTCAAGTGCTGCCCTGAAAATGAAATCCGCATCAGAACGAAGGGCCGGAGAATCAGGGTGCATTAAATTATCTGCCATCACCCCTGTCTGATTCTGTTTGACAGATCCCTTGTAAGTTCAAGTGCCTTGATGGACAGATCGAGGGAAAGCAGACCGGTGCCACAGCTCGGGGTTATCAGTGCCTGGGACTTTATAAGATCATAGTCGCAGCCAAGCTGTTTTGTCTGCTGCTCCCACATGGCATGAAGTGAATCAACATCAGCAGATTCAAGATCATTGTCATTAAGTGTTGGAACCAGTCCCCATGCAATAATCTTTCCCTGCTTCATAAAATCGGCAAGGCGATCCTTAAAGAGTGCTATGCGATCAAAATAACCAAAGGCGTCAAAGCTAAGCACATCAACCCCGGTTTCAAGCACAAGGGACCAGTCGGTATTGGCACAAACATGAATCCCCGCAAGCCCCCCTGCCTGATGTATGGCATCTATTGCCTCGTTAAGGGCTGACAGGGCATCTTCCCTGGGAATACCAACCATTGCAGAAGAACCAAATCCTGAGAGAGCCGGCTCATCAAGGAAGACCATCACATTCTCTGACAGCTTTTTAAGCTCCTCTGCCTGATACCTTGCCTTCATTGCAACACATTTGACCACGGCATCACGAAGCATATCATTATAGAATACCATCTTGCCGTCCTGGTCCTTGAGGCCGGTAAACATGGTGAAGGGCCCTGTAACCTGACCTTTTAATGCAAAGGGTGCTGGCTCTGCCTCCCTTATCATGTGAAGAAATGTTCTGAAACCCTTTCCCGTCTTTTCTGAAAAGGCAAATATGGAATCGGAAAGCGGCATGCCGCCATCTGTAACCCCAAGATACTGCTCAAAAAATGCCAGCATCTCACCCTCAAACTCAGGAGACGAGGTATCCAGGAAGCAGGTATCATCTCTGTATTTAAGCCCTGGAAGCCCCTCTGCAAACTGGGAAAGCAGCCGTTCCTCAGGATAGCAGGGCAACTGTGCCCACAGGGGTATCTCCTGCATGTAGCGCAGAATAATTTCTGTTGCCTCCCTGTGATCTGACAGGGGAAGACTTCCTATGAGTGTTGGCCTTGCATCTGGTCTAAACGGCATATCACTTATTGTCTCCGTTGTATTTTTCAGACTCGCCAGTGGGCGGGACCTGGTTTCCTTTCAGGCCCGAATCCCTTGATGAGTTGATATATTTAATCTCGTAATGCTCAATATGAAGATCAGGCCGGGATACAATAATAATCTCCTTCCCAGTCTCCCTTTCAAGGGTCTCTACATGGACCGCCTCTTCCTTAAGGAGCATCTCACCAATGCGGGGATGCGTCTGAATCTGTATGGCGTCTGTATCAATGTTTCCTGCCTCACGCCTGATCTTTCTGAATATTTCATAACAGACTGTGCGCCGGGATGGAAGCACTCCTGCGCCATCACAGTAAAAACAGCGTTCACATAGCTGGCGGGTAAGGCCCTCGCGGTTACGCTTTCTTGTCATCTGTATCAGGCCAAGCTCGGACATGCGAAGGATATTTGAGCGGCACTTGTCATGCTTGATTGCCTCCTTAAGGCAGTTAAAGACCTCATCCCTGCTTGCAGGGTTTTCCATGTCTATGAAGTCGATAATGATAAGGCCGCCTATGTTCCTTAGCCGCAACTGGTATGCAATCTCGCGGGCTGACTCAAGGTTGGTCTTTAGGATCGTGTCCTCAAGCCTGCGTTTTCCTACAAACTTGCCGGTATTTACATCAATTGCCGTAAGTGCCTCTGTGCTTTCTATGACAATATAACCACCGGACTTCAGCCATACCTTCTTGCCGATCGCCCTTGACATCTCCATTTCGATCCCAAAGGCATCAAAAAGCGGAGTGGAATCGGAATAATACTCTACCCGGGGCTTGAGATTCAGAGCAAAGGTCTCAAGGAAATCAATTATCCGCCTGTAGGCATCGGCAGAATCCACTACCAGGCGTTTCACCTCGCCGGTAAAGAGGTCACGCACTGCACGAAGCGTAATGTCAAGGTCTTCATAAACAAGGCTTGGTATGGGCATTGTGGCAGCACGCTTCTGGATGTTTGACCAGAGCTTAAGCAGGAAGTTCATCTCTGCCTCAAGGTCTTCCCTGGATATACCCTCGGCTGCCGTACGCACAATAAACCCCATCCCGCCGGGACGAAGAGATTCAATGATCTCCCGCAGACGTGAACGCTCATGCTCGTCTTCAATGCGCCTTGATATGCCTATGTGATTCATTGTAGGCATCAGCACAAGATGTCTCCCAGGCAGGGAAATATGCGACGTGACCCTGGCCCCCTTGCTTCCAAGCGGCTCCTTTGCCACCTGAACAAGGATCTCCTGTCCCTCATGAAGGAGATCTTCTATTCGAAACGGAGGAGGCGTGTAGTGAAGTTCAGGCTCCGGCTCATCATCGCCAATCTCACAGTGCAAGGCGTGATGATCCGCCTCGGTACACTCGGCTCTCCCAAGCATGAGCTCAAATTCATTCAGATGATCATATACATCTGTGACATATAGAAACGCAGTGCGCTCAAGCCCGACATTTACAAATGCTGCCTGCATGCCGGGAAGCACCCTCACCACCTTTCCTTTATAAATATTTCCAACGTAACCGCGCTTTAGCGCCCTTTCCACATGGAATTCAACTGCGGTCCCGTTTTCAAGGAGTGCGACCCTGGTTTCCCAGGGCTCCACGTTGATTATGAGTTCTGAATGCATGGAAGACACGGCTTTCTCCTAATCCGCCTTGTCGTGAATCCAGACCCACGTGGCATCCTTTGCCTTTTTGTTCACCTTCCATTTGTCACCAGGCGCCTCTGGGCGTGTCCACTCAAAAAACCATGCTGCATCCAGACAGGAAATATTTACACAGCCATGTGACTGCTTAACCCCGAAGTTGTTGTGCCAGTACGCACCATGTATTGCATATCCGTTAAAGAAGTACATGTGATACGGGACATCTTCAAGATAGTAGAAATTCTCACCCTTCTCCCCGCCGCTCATCTTTGCAAACCTGACCTTTGCCCATATCCTGTAAAGGCCGGTGGGCGTATCAAAATCAGGAAGCCCTGATGAAACAAGTGAGACATATACCTTGCGGTCACCTTCATAGGCTGAGATTGTCTGCTCATAGAGGTTGATATCAATCCACCTGGCATCTGCAGGGATTGATTCAGGCCGTGGCTCATCAACTATTTTTGCTATCCTGCGCTGCTCAAGCCACTGATTCTCACCTACCCTGTGCCAGTCCCACCCGTTAATATGCCTGGTTTCGTACAATCTTACCAACGTATGTTTTTTAAGCAGCATTCCATCAAAAAACTCTTCTCTGCCGGGTTTTGTGGATGAATATGCATCAAATACCACCCAGCCGTACCGTCCATCAAGAGGATGTTCCTTCAGGTTGATTCCATGGAAATCAGATGCCCAGAATTTTTTAAGATGGCGTGCCTCAACATATTCGTCAGGGTTAATGTTGTACCACTGGAGCCCGCCGGCATTTATAATTTCAGGCTGCTCAAGGCTTACCCATCTGAATGTCCCCTTTCCGCCATCAAGCATCCTGACAGGCCTGATACCTTCAGTATCCGGCAACGGCGCCTTGAACACAGGAGACGGGATATCCTCCACATAGGCATAATCCCAGGGGAGTACGTCACGGTGATTATCCCAGAATTTTTTAAGTTGAGGTGACTGCCCCTCAATATGAACAGTGGCTGCAAGGTGTTCAGGTGCATCAGACAGATTTTCTGCAGAGGAGTTGGCAGCATTGACCTGGCCAGGACTGTCTGTCCCGTTATCTGGCAACAAACCGGAATCGCTGATACCCTCAGCGGTTATATTTCCTGACCCCTGATATGGCGGGCTGTTGTCTTCTTCAGGGGCTGCAAAGGATACTGCCACCCAAAACAGACATGACACAAGTATGAACAATGCATAAACAACACGCCGCCTGCAATCACTGTCACTAAACACCATTCTATCACTCATCAGCCATATCACCTGCAATATCACACTTGCACCTTATCAAAGTGCATGGTGCAATTTTACGCACTTTCTTCCCACTGTCTCCTGCCCCATTCAATCCAGCCCCAGGTGGAAAGACCTGTAAAAACCAGAAACAGTGCAGCCTGGGCATAGATGCCATGATAAACATTAACAGCTATCCACCCTATATTTGCCACGGTATAAACAGCAAAGCTGGAGCGTTTCTTTTTTATGTTCAACACCGCTCCCACAATACTTATAACAGTAAGGGTCCAGGGCAGCAGATGCTGCATGAATAATTCCACCAGGCTGTAACTCTACTTTATAAAAGGCAACACTGCCTTGAACTGAGGGGTACCCGCCCTTCCAAGCAGTTGATAAACTATCATCTCTGACGGACCTGCAGCACCAAACCGGGAAATTACGTCAAGGGCGTCCCGCCTGTTCCTTTTTTCTCTTGATGAAACTGCATCAGTGGCAACCCACACATTGTAACCCGCATTCACAGCTCCAACAGCCGTCTGGTAAACACAGATGTGTGCTTCAACGCCGCATAACACCAGGGAATTTATTGATGGCCCTAATCTTTTTAAGGATTCAACAAAATCTGAATTTGAGAAGGCATTAAACTCCATCTTGTCAACAATACGCTCTTCAGGGATAAGCCCGGTCAGAGGCTCAACAAACGGCCCAAGCCCCTTAACGTACTGTGTGGTACCCAATACCGGGATTTCCAACGCATTGAAACAGTTAACAAGCATGGCTATACGCTCTGCTATCTTGTCTGCCTTGTGTATTACCTTCATCAACTTTTCCTGGGGATCGATGACAACAAGGCAGCTGCGCTGGGGATGAAGGAGTCTGGTTGCTGTATGAGGCATGTTATCTCCTAGTTTTTTTGTAAATTGAATAGTTGAGGGATTATAGAATGAGATAATTTAATGTCAACCAGAGGCGGGGTGTTTGCTCAGTTTAACGGTGCAGGCAGGCCCAGAGCCTCTTCCTTTAACCTTGCAAGTATTTTCTTGGCATCCCTGCGCTTGATACAGGCGTTATTTGAAATGATGTTTTCAATAAGCAAAACAAGGCCATTACTCATGGGGACATCAACAAGACTCAGGTATCTCAGAACCTGTCTGAACTCAACTGCCATGGTCTTGCTCAAATCAAGTGATGAAACTGCCCTCTCAAGCACTGCCCATCTCCCGGTAAACCGGCTTGAATCCTGTATTGTTTCCCTTGCGCAGTCCTGTTCCAAAACAACCTGGCTCAACCAGTTAATTGCCCTGGGTGCAGCATCATTCACCATCCTTTTAACATGGTCAGTTTTGATCTTTTCCGGCGTAAAATGGTCAGCAACAACCTTCAGTATTGCCATTCTGTGGAGAGGAACAAACCGCTGGGCTGCCTCAAATGCTCCGTAGGCCTCCATATCTGCAAGCAGTATGTCTTTGGCAATTTTGTCCTGGTGAATCACAGGATATTGGCATGTTTCCACTCCTGCCTCTGTAAAATCATGACGATAGAGCATGTCAGGGAAACGCTCCGAGCCTGTAACATTATCCCTTATACGATTTACAATATACAGGTGGCCAATGTCGGCTTTTGGTCTGGCTGCACACACACCGATGTTTACCCAGAAATCAGACGGTGAGGCATTAAAACGGGTCAACATAAACGATGTAGCCAGTGCACTTCGCACAGGCCCGATTCCAGTTACAACAAGCACGCACCTGTCTGAACCATAAACCCTGAACTTTTTGATATTCTGATTTTTTTGAAGCTTGAAGCCGGAGATAAAGGGCACGGCCTCAGCTTGCATTGCAACGCTTATAAACAACATATTGACATTAAAATACAGACAAACCCTTCCTGCAAAATCCCAGGAAAAATTTCATTGCTACCTAAAGCAAAAAGGCGGCACAATCTGTACCGCCCTTTCAAATTAATCGGATAATGGGCTGATATGAAAACAGTTTTAATGAAACAGCGGAGGCGATTCGCCAGTTGAAAGCCCAAGGGCAGCCTGTTCCATTATCTGCTGACGCTTCAGCGTAAAGTTTCTTGCCCTCTCAAGCACTGCAGGGATATCAAGAATAAGGGCTACGGTTCCGTCACCTAGGATGGTTGCCCCTGAAAATCCCGGCTCATCTGTGAGATACTCGGAAAGCGGTTTTATTACCACCTCCTGCTGGCCAATAAACCTGTCAACAGCAAGGCCGGCCTCAATATCATGCATCTTTACCCTGACTACAAAGAGTTTTTCAGGGTTAGTCTCTGCACCTGTCCCACGGAACACACTGCCAAGCCTGATAAGCGGGAGGGTCTCCTGTCTCAGTGAAATTATCTCAAACCCCTCTATGGAGCTGACATCATCTTCATATATCCTGAATGTCTCCTGCACTGCGGTAAGAGGAATTGCCATATTCTGTTCCCCGACACGCACAAGCAGTGCCTGGATAATTGCGAGGGTTAGCGGGATACGAAGTGTCAGCGAGGTACCGCGCCCAGGGGAGGATGTGATGCTTATCTGACCGCCAAGCCGTTCAATGTTATTCTTGACCACATCCATGCCTACCCCCCTGCCGGAGGTATCAGACACTGAGGATGCCGTTGAGATTCCAGGCAGGAATACCATGTTCCATACCCGTTCATCACTCATTGTGCGGGCAGTCTCGCCATTTATAATGCCATTTTGAACAGCCTTCTGAATTATGGCCTCCCTGTCAAGTCCGCGTCCGTCATCACTTATGGTAATAACAACAAAGTTGCCCTCCTGGCCGGCACTGAGAGTTATTACTCCGGTTGAAGGCTTGCCCTGCCGTTCACGAATCTCAGGGGCCTCTATGCCATGATCAACACAGTTTCTGACAATGTGCTGAAGGGGATCAGTAATCTGCTCGATAACCCTCTTGTCAAGTGCGGTTCCTTCACCATAAACCCTGAGCTCTACCTTTTTGCCAAGCTTGGCGGAAAGGTCACGGATCATGCGTGGATAACGCTTGAACAGGGTGCCCACAGGAAGCATCCTCATCTTCATAACGCTGTCCTGGAGCTGATGCACTACCTTTTCAAGGGTGGCGGTCTGCTCTGCGGTCCTTATCATGATCTGCTTCATTGGCTTAAGCTCAGTGTTTGTTAGGCGTCTTTCTTCAAGCCACTGACCATAAAGCTCCTTCATGTCGTCTGCAATCTGCATCATTGCAGCCCTGAGCACCACAAGCTCACCGACATCTTCAAGCAGTGCCTCCACCTTGGCAAGATCAACCCTGACAAGCTTTGAGGCTCCGCCCTCTGAACGCCTGGCAAATGGAGACTCAGGTACGTCTGTGGGGCCAGGTGGTGAAACAGGTGGTACCCCACCCATTGCCGGGCCGGAATAGGGAGCAGGCCCTGAAGCGCCTTGGCTTTGAAAGGCGTCAGCCACAGGTTCCTGTTTCTGTTGTGCTTCTTCGGAAACTTCAGCTTCATCTTCCGGAACAGCAGCACCTGAGGGTTCATCAACGGTCAATTCTTCAGCCCCTGATGTAACAGCTGACGCAGCAGCTTGATCCATCTGCTGGTCAGAAAACATATTATCAAGGGCGGAATCAAGCTCATGAAATCCGTCTGCTGATTCTCCACCTGCATCCAGTTCTGTTCCAGACAGTTCTGCACCCTGTGCTTCTTCACCCTGTACACCCTGCACTGCCTCCGCTCCGGCAGGAGATGCTTCCTGTGCCAGGGCCTCTCCGGAATCAATTCCAAACATGTCATCCATTGAATCAAGGGCATCAAGTATTTCCCCTTGTTCATTATCTTCCTGCCCGGAGATATCAGCTCCGGAGATATCAGCGCTGTCCTCTCCGAAATCAAATGGACCTGCTGCCTCCAGATAATCTTCAAGCCCTGGAAGCATGGTACAGAAACGTGCCCAAAGCCTTCTGAGCGGTTCTCCGTTAAACGGCTTGTCTTCACTAACCGAGGAGAGACTTTCCACAAGACGCTCATTCCACTCTTCAAACAGGGCTACAACATCCTGATAATCCATGTAATGGGCAGATGCAGCCAGCTTTTCAACTGCTGACCTGCATGCTTCAAGCCATTCTGCATCAGGCTTTTCAGGGATGTTGGCAAGAGGCGCACCCTCTGCCTGTACAAACTCCAGGAATATACGGTAAAGCTCCTCATCTTCCTCACCGGCAAGGACGTAGTCCTCTGCCTGTACAGGCTCATCTGCAGAAAACTCCTCTCCCAGATACCTGGCAAGCAAGGTGTTGATTTCTGAAAGAAGCTCTGTAAGCTCCGGTTTTTCCACAAGGGAATCATCCCCGGAATGGGTATCGGCCAACCCTTGAGACACCTTTTCAAGTCCTGAAAGCAGCTCCTCGATCCCGATATAGTTTGTAACGCGAACCATATCCGCAACAATCTTTTTGATCACCCCGGCCTCTACAGGGGTATCAAGCTTCTCAAGCTGCTTTACCCTGCTTCTCAGTTCCTCTGTGAAGATTGCCAGGAGTTCAGCATCATCATCAGGCTCATTGGCTGCGGCTGCATCATCCGTGCTTTGAGCACCCTGTGCACTGGCATCACCCACATCTGCCGCTTGCGCCTGCACCCTGCCTTCAATAATGTCCTCAATTTGACCGACTATGTCGTCAATCTGGCTCTTTTCCTCACGGTTTTCAGCAACTTCTTTTACAAGCTGCTTTACTCTGTCAAGGCCGTCAAACAGGACATTCATCGCATTTTCATCAAGGCTTACCTTGCCCTGGCGGACATGATCAAACAGACTTTCCATACGATGTGCAAGGGTGGCGGTGTTGACCAGCCCCATGTAGTTTGCAGCCCCCTTGATACTGTGCATATTTCTGAAACAGTCATTCAAGAGGGAGGTGTTTTCCGGGTCCTGTTCAAGCAGCAGCAGATTTGGCTCAAGCTCCTGCATGTTCTCTTCAGCCTCAACAACAAAATCCTGCCACATTTCCTGATCTATAGCGCTCATATTTCCTCCTGCCCGGCCTTGTTCTGAACAGTGCTGTTTATTAATTCCGCTAACCTGGCATGATCACTCTTTCCTAAAAAACCTGCTGCCCCAAGCTCCCTGGTGCGTTGAACCACCTTCTCATCATCTACCATGCTCATAAATATTATCCGGGCATCAGGATCGAACTCCCTTATAAGCTCCGCTCCCCTTATGCCGTCTGTGCCACGCATTGTGATATCCATTATTACAAGCTCAGGCCTCTGCTCACGATAGACCTCAAAACCTTCAGCCCCATCAACAGCCTGGCCAGCCACTGTATGTCCAGCCTCCTCCACGGCCTTTGCTATGCGTTTTCTCATGAAACTCGAATCATCAACAATGAGAACTGTGGCCACAACACCACCTCCTGTGCCTGATACCTATATTGAGCTGTTCAAAACGTAACAAATTATTTTTCCAATAAAATGAAAAAATTTATATTCATCATAACTTTCAACGCCCCTTAATCCTCACCAAACGTAACAGCCGCTATCTTCTCAGGCTCTGCAAAGATAAAATCATCATGTGTTTCCCTCATCTCCTGCAACTCACCTGGCAGCAGGCACGAAGAGGGTTCCTGAACAATAATCCTTGCACCCTGCCCGTGGGCATCAACCAGGACATCTGAAATGCCCTGGGCAGCCCCGCTGAGAACTATTACCCGCAGGCCCGAGCCAAATGCTCTGGCTGCGGTGGTGATTAGGGTTCTGGCTTCAAAGCCTGCCCCATCTTCTTCAGGGGCAGCGGACACTGCCGCACCATCGTTATCTGAAATAACCCGTATGGGTATATCCAGCCCGGATATCCAGCACTGCCTGCTTAAAAGCGGTGCGCCATGACTTAAAGGAAGCACGGTTATACGGGTGAAATCGTTCATGTAATCAGCAAAGAAATCAAGGAGTTCAGCCCCCATCTCCTGACACAGCAAAACTGCGGTATCATCCCTGCACTCCATTGCCGGCAGGATTTTCTGAATCTCAAGAAGCCCGCCAAGCCCCCCGAGTATAAGGACAAGCTTGGTTGCAGGAAGCCCAGGCGCCATGCTTGCCTCAACCCGCCGTGGCGTACGGGCCCGCCGCACATTTGAGAGATTCATACTCTTGACAGAAGTAATGAGCCTTCCCAGACGCCGGGTGACAATGTCCCACGACTGGTTAACGCCAGGCTTTACTATGAAGTCAACAGCGCCAAGGCGGAAATATTCCATGACCCTTGGAAAACTCTCCCTGTTAATGCCGCTGAAAAGCGCAACCGGGCAGGGCGAGCGTACCATTATGTGTTTAAGTGCCAGATCGCCACCCATCACAGGCATATTGATATCAAGGGTTATGAGATCAGGGGTATGTTCCTCTAAAAATTTTAGTGCCTCCTTGCCGTTTGTTGCCTCACCAATAACCTCTGCACCAAGCTCATCTGTTATAATCTGCTTCAGTGCCTTTTTGACAAGAGATGAATCATCCACCACAAATACCGCAGACGGCTTTTCCGTTACAGCATCCTGTTCCTCATCATTGGTGACATTGCCCCTTTCATCAGCAAGCCTGAGGGCCTCTATCAGAAGGAAGTTCCACGGCACCTCCACTGATATCTCAGGGCTTGAGCCTGGACGGATACAGAAAGAACCACAGGACCAGCACATAATCTCGTAAAAGGCATCAACCCCCTTATCCTTTCCGGTAACTGCATGGCGCACCTCGCCACCTGAGAAGCATATCTCGCCATGCTCTGAACCAGCCCTTACCTGGAGGACAAATTCACCACCGCTGAGACAGAGAAGCTGAACAATATCCGGGAGGTTTATCCCCTCTATCCAGCCATTGAATCCTGCGGCAGGAGTCTCCTCAAGCAGGGTATCGAGAATCGCTGAATCCATGTGTGCCAATACCATAAAATCCTATTTCTCACCTGATGAAATAATCTCTGCTATCTCTGTCAGCGCCACCTCTCTGGCCCCTACGCCATCCAGTTCATTCAGGAGCCGTTCAGGCAAATCAGGAGAAAGACAGGTTGAGGGACGCTGAACCAGAACAGAGCCACCGTTACGCAGGACCTCCTTTGCACCGGTAAATCCCTGGGGATCATCACCTGAGAGGAATACAGCCCTGGCATCTTTCCCGAAGTGTTCACTGGCTGAAAGAAGCGCAAGGTCAACCGGCCCCTCCTGCCCTGGGAGATCAGGCCTTCGGGATACGTTTGCCACCCACTTTCCAGCCTGCTGCTCAAAGGATACTGTCTCGCCCCTGCCCAAAAAGTAGATCATGCCCGGGACAATCTCTTCCCTGTCCCTGGCGCGCTGGACAGGCAATTTTACATACGAACGCAGGTAATCCATAAATGCCGCAAGGGCCTGGTCATCAATTCCATGAAAAACAAACACAGGCCCGTCCAGGTCTGCATCAAGGGAAGGGAGCAGTGACAGCAGTGAAGAGTATCCGCCTGTGGAGGTACTGATGATATTAAGCTTCATGCTGCCCGCATGGGTTTCAGACGTCCTTTCTTCCTTTCTGGATACAAGTTTAAGGCGCAGATAACGTGCAGCCTCAACCTTGACCCGTGCTGCTGCCTTGACCTTCTGGCGCAGGGCCTCTGACTGGGAGGCAAGGTCATTATCCCCTGCAGAAGATGGTTTCTGGAAAAAATCCACAGCACCGTAACGAAGGGCATCGAATGTTATCCTTGCGCCATCTGATGTAAATGCGCTCACCATCAGGGTAGGCATGGGATGCTTTACCATGATGTGTTTAAGCACGGTGATGCCGTTCATGCCTGGCATGTGTACGTCAAGGGTGCAAATATCACACTCTTTTTCACTCAGAAGCTCAAGCGCCTCCTGGCCGCTGTGGGCACAACCCGCTACCTCTATGCCCGGATCCTCCTGAAGGATATTTTCAAGCGCCCGGCACATAAGCGGTGAGTCATCAATAATCATCACCCTGGTAATCTTGTCAGAAGCTGTGTTCTCCGTGCAGTTTACGCAGCTCGTTGAAGCCATGTGGATTCCCCCTATTACTAAAAAACAACTATGTAACTGTTCAGTGTATTACTGGTAATCAAGGTTCATAAAAGGTTTTGTTACTTTATCTGCGTAATGTGCCAGTATGGCCAGACAAAAGTCCTGTCAGGTAACCCTTGATGCAGGATGATCAGCCCTTGCAAATGAATTAATCACCATACGCAGGTCACGCTCGGACAACGCCTGCTCACAGCCACCCTGTGCAAGAAGCTCACGTGCTGCTCCTCCATTCACACTGGCATCAGGGGCAAGCACCACTACCCGTCCACCTCTCTGCCGCACTCTCTCAAACCCCTCTGGTGCCGGATTGAAACTGCCTCCAAGCACAACTGCCATGCAGTCAGCCCCGAACAAATCGGCAGCCTGCTCCAGAAAGGCCCGGGGATCGTGTCCCTCTGTTTCTATTTCAAGCACATTGCCATGGTCAGCCTGTTCTATACGCCATGTTTCTCCATAACCTGCAATAAAGCATGAGCCTTCATCCAGCCTTCCCCCCTGGCATGCATGAATATGCCATGAGGTGCTGCCATTAAATTCAGTGGCATAGGATGTGAGCACACCCCTTGAAACATTCTGAACCGCTGCAACAGCAAGGGGCAGGTTGCTGTCGAGGTATGACATCATCCTTATAAAGGTCCCGCACGCACCATCCAGAGCAAAGACTGCCAGCAGCTTTGATGCCGGAACGCTTCTTTTATTCTCATCATTTTTGCGTTTTAAGGGGCGCACACGCCTTATGGCAGAAGGATTAAGTCCGGCTGCTACCCGCACCACCTGGCTAAGTTCCTGGGCAGAATCTTTCATGTCCAGGGAAACAGTGCCGGAGGGTTTTTCAAAAAAATCCACAGCCCCAAGTTTCAGGGCCTCAAATGTAACACGCCCCTGGTCTGCCATGCCGCTTACCATGATTACCGGACGAGGCTTTCTAACCATGAGATGCTTGATGGTTGTAAGGCCGTCCATAACCGGCATGTCCACATCCAAAGTGATGACGTCAGGGTCAAGGGATTCAACAGCCTCAAGGGCCTCCCTGCCGTGCCTGGCAACCCCGACAACCTCAATGTCATCGTGGTCTGTCAGTATTTCCACCAGCGCCCTGCGCATAAAGGCGGCATCGTCCACAACCAGCGTACGGATCTTTTTTGCTGTACCGGTTTGATTATCGGTCATCTCTCTTCCAAACGGCTTTCATGCCTAACCCATGGCAGAGCCCCAGCCAGCCTCAATTGCCTCCCGATTATCCCGAAGCTCCTGGGCAACCTTCTTTATATTTTCAGGTGAAATGCCTATATTCTTGGGCACCCTGATTTTTTCCACCTCACAGCCCATATCACCACCCAGATTGATCTTATGACATATCTGGTCGGCAAGAAACACAATGGCTGCCGCCTGCCCGTAGGGCCCAGCACTGACCGGGTTGTGGTGATAGCGCACCACGTTTACAAGCATATCGCTCATTGCCCACTTCTGTGCCAAAAATGCACCCGCCTCTGCATGGGTTATGCCGCACTCCTCTTCTGCCTCAAGCATGGAAACACCCTTATCCTTGTGGACATTTACAACCGCCTTATATTCATCATTGAAGTAGAGACAAAGCAGGAACTTGCCAATATCATGCATAAGCCCTGCTGTAAAAAGCTCTTCCGGGTCAAGTTCAGGCACAAAGGCTGCCATTGCCTGGCAACCCCTTGCCACACCTATTGAATGCAGCCATAACTGTTTGGCAGTGAAAAGATCAACACCAAGATCACCACTGAACGTACCGGTAAGAGAGAGGCCAATAACAAGGTTCTTTATCTCGTCAAAGCCCATTATGACCACAGCCCTGCTTAGGCTGCTCACCTCACCGCTTACGCCGTAAAAGGGGGAGTTTGCTATTCTGAGGATATTTGCTGAAAGAACCGGATCGTCTCGAATCAGCAGCTCAAGCGTCTGGGCACTTGAGGCAACCCCATCAAGATTATCAAGGATCTTCTGTAGGGTGTGGGGCATTGAGGGAAGGTCTTCAATTTCCTCAATACGTTTGGCAAGATTTATGCTCATAATAAAATTGTTCCTCTTCTGTAACTGTTCAGCATCCTGGATTTGAAGTTTTTTAAAATGCCATTTTTTTAATTTGAATGAACATCTGCCTATTTCCTTAGGCAACGCCTGGTCTATGTTTACCTGTACTGAACACCTACAATGTGTGAACCTGAATAGGCTTTAAGAACACCATGTCGAAATATCATGTCTGTTCCTACTATTATTTTTTCTATTATCGTCCCCTTGGAAGAAACTCTTGAAAATATCCCCACACCTGCCTTCACAAACCAAATAACACCCTGATTTTCTGAAAATATTTCCTTTGCAAGTAATCCTCTAATGACACTTCAAACCTCACAACTCTACTTACCAAAGGCATAATGCCCCCTGATAAACAAAATCTTGAACAGCAAAAGTGTTTTCAAAATCTTGCCGTTTTATGAGAGTTCAACAAAACCCTTAATTTTTTTTTCTTTCCTTCCGATAAGCGTTTTAGAACCCAAAAAGCGTTAAAAAACATCCATATGAACGCCCAATGCATGATATTTAATGGGCTTGTTTTGCTATGACTTTTTAAGAATCTCCCAGCTTTTTCGCATGAAGCGCAGCCAAAAAAAGGGCTGTCAAGCAGGATACAAATAAGTCAGACTCAGCTGAAT
>JALWJV010000209.1 GCA_026996955.1 Deltaproteobacteria bacterium | reverse complement strand
CTTCTGGATCATGGGTCGCCTTGATGACGTAATCAACGTATCAGGCCACCGCATGGGAACAGCAGAAATCGAGTCTGCACTTGTCTCTCACGAAAAGGTTGCTGAGGCAGCGGTTGTTGGCATGCCGCACCCGGTCAAGGGTCAGGCAATCTACGCTTACGTTACCTTAAAGAGCGGCGTAGAGGAGAGCGAGGAACTCAAGAAAGAACTGAGGACCCATGTCCGCAAGGAGATTGGACCCATCGCCTCTCCCGAGGTTATACAGTTTGCAAGCGGCCTTCCAAAAACCAGGAGCGGAAAGATCATGCGCCGCATCCTCAGGAAGATCGCTGCCAACGACACCAGTGATTTCGGTGACACCTCAACCCTGGCAGATCCTTCAGTTATTGAAAGCCTGATTGAAGGACGCCAGGGCTAACAGCTGCAGATAGCCGTAAGGGCCAGATGTGTCTGGCCCTGCCATAGCAGTGCAGGGCTGTTTACCCAGCAGGGTGCGCACTGAGCACCATTTTATTAACTGTGTGCAGTGTGTACCCTACAGTTGGAACGTCTGGCCACACATACCCTGCAGAGGACACATAAACTCATACCCGGGAAATACTTATGCCAAAGGGAACAGAGGGTGTACATTCAGTTTCTCCAGAGGTTGTACTTCTCTTTCTGAAGAAGACCATCCCCTTCAATGAACTGGATGACGAGACCCTTCAAAACATAGCCCGACACATCATTATTGATTTCTACCCCAAGGGCACAGTCCTGTTCAAACAGGACGAGACCGAGGTGGAATATCTTTATATTATCCAGAAGGGCGGAATGAAGATCTACCTCAAGGACGAGGAGGGCAACATTACGCTCAAGGATTTCAGGGGTGAAGGGGCTTATGTCGGGGCACTGCCCATCATCCAGGGGACAAAGGCGAACCTCAACGTGGAAACAGTGGAGGACACATTCTGTTTCCTTCTGCCAAAAGATGTATTTCTCAACCTTGTCCAGTCCCACTCACGGATTACCCAGTACTTCCTGAAAAGCTTTTCAGAGAAGTTTATCCGCACTGCATACCGGGAGCTCAGGCACCGGAACATGGTGCCGCGCACTGAGGGCACACTCTACCTCTTCAGCGCACGGGTAAGGGATGTAATCAAGAAAGAACCCGAATTCATTGATGCATCAAGGCCGGTGCAGGATGCTGCACGCCGCATGGCTGATCTGCACATCGGTTCACTGCTTGTAAGCGCCGGTTCAGAAACAGGGATTGTCACAGACAAGGACCTGAGGACAAAGGTGGTTGCAGAGGGCAGAGAGCTTTCCACACCGGTAAGCGACATCATGACAAGCCCTGTAGCCACCATAAATGCCAATGCAGTCTGTTTTGATGCGCTGCTGACCATGATGAAACACCAGATCCACCATCTGGCAGTGGAAGATGATGGCAGGATCATAGGGGTAATCACAGCCCATGACATCATGGTATTGCAAGGCAGCTCACCGCTTTACCTGTTCAGGGAGATTGTTGCACAGCGCACCATTGAGGGCCTGTATCCCCTTTCGCAAAAGGTACCCCTGGTTGTAAGGACACTCATTGAGGAAGGTGCAAAGGCGAATAACATCACCCGAATGATCACCATTCTCAATGACCACATCCTGGACCGCCTGCTTACCCTTCTGATGGACAAGATGGGGACCCCGCCTGTCCAGTTCTGCTGGCTCCTTCTTGGAAGTGAGGGCAGAAAGGAACAGACCTTCAGGACAGACCAGGACAATGCCCTTGTTTATGTCACCCCTGAGAACGAACACCTGGCAGTGCAGGCAGAGGAGTATTTCAGGGAGTTTGCTGAGGCGGCCATAGAGCACCTGGAAAACTGCGGTTATCCAAGGTGTCCCGGTGATGTCATGGCGTCCAACCCAAGGTGGCGCGCCCCTTACCCCAAGTGGGAGGGATATTTTGACCACTGGATAGACTCCCCTGAGCCCCTGGAGGTGCTGCACGCATCCATCTTCTTTGACTTCCGTTCAGGATTCGGTGACGCCTCAATGGCGGAAAAACTCAGGGACCACATAGTGGAGCGCAGTGAAAGACAGCAGATATACATGCTCCACATGGCAAGGGACTATCTGTCCAGGCGTGTTCCCCTCTCCTTCTTCAAGAACTTCATTGTTGAAAAGAACGGAGAGCACAAAAACAAACTGGATATTAAACACAAGGGGCTTACCCCCATTGTAAACTTTGCCCGCATACTCTCCCTGAAGCACGGCATACGGGAAACCAACACCATATCCCGGCTGCAGGCGCTGGCAGACAAGGGCCATATTGCAGAAGAACTCTGCTCAATGGCAACTGATGCCTATGAACTGCAGATGCAGATGCGCTTTGTCCATCAGCTTGGCCAGCTTGAAGCCGGCATACAGCCGGACAACTATATTGATCCTGGTAAGCTTAGCGACCTTGAAAAACAGATGCTTAAAGATGCATTTGCTGTTATAGAGCGGCTTCAGGGTGTGCTGAAATCCATATTCCCTGCCATCTGAAATCATGAGGTGGTTCCGGGAGTTATTTGCCGGGGTATTCCGTAAGCCCCATGAGGCAATACTTAAAAACAGGGAGCTGTTTGCTGATTTTGACCAGTCCCGCCCCCTGAGCCATTATGATTTTGTTGTCTTTGACACAGAACTTACTGGGCTCAACAAGAGAAAAGATGAGATAATCTCCATAGGGGCTGTTAAGATACGAAACCTTCACATAGAATTAAGCAGTGCGTTTCACGAGCTTATCAGGCCGGCAAAGCTGGACTCAACAGACTCCACGCTTATTCACCGCATAACCCCTGATCAGCTCAGAGACGCCAGGGAGGCAGCAGAGGTACTGCCCGACTTCATCGACTTTTGCGGAAACGCCCTGCTTGTAGGACATTTTGTAGGAATAGATATGTTTTTCCTTAACAAGGCTTGCAAAAAGGCGCTGGGAGGCTACATCCAGAACCCCAGTGTAGATACCATGCGCCTTGCAAGGGGATACATAGAGGGGCAACGGAGTTTCGACTACGGTCACACTGACCAGTCTGTTTCATACAGGCTGGAGGACCTTACAGAAAGATTCAACCTGCCCCGCTTTAAACCCCATGATGCCCTTGAAGATGCAATGCAGACAGCATATCTCTTTCTATATTTGATAAAAAAAATGAAGAAAGGAGGAATTCAGACACTGAAACAGCTTTATCAGGCCGGTCGAATCTGGCACCTGATGTAAAACATCAGTTTGAACAGCACAGTGCCATAAAACCGATTTGGCACTGTTTCCGGGTTCCTTGTGAATGCCGGAATATTTTTTAAAAGTGTATTGTTTCCAAGATATTATGCGATGTCAGGGGCTCAACCCCGGACGCTGCGTGTGCAGGAAATTTTAATAAATTAGGGAGGATATTATGAACACACAAAATGACAGGAATGCTTACTGGAAAGCAAATCTGCAACTGGTTACGATCTGTCTCGTAATCTGGTTTGTAGTTTCCTATGTCTTCGGCATTCTGCTGGTTGACCAGCTCAACACCATACGCCTTGGCGGTTACAAACTTGGCTTCTGGTTTGCCCAGCAGGGCTCAATCTACACATTCGTTGCCCTGATTTTCTTCTATGCAGCCAGGATGAATGTCATAGACAAAAAATTCAACGTCCATGAAGACTAAGGGAGAGGAGATATAACATGAGCCTTCAAACCATGACCTTTCTTGTAGTGGGCGCTACTTTTGCCCTCTACATCTTTATTGCTATCAAGTCACGTGCATCAAGCACCGGTGAGTTTTATGTTGCAGGCAAGGGTGTACACCCTGTGCTTAACGGTATGGCAACAGGCGCCGACTGGATGAGCGCTGCATCATTTATCTCAATGGCAGGTCTCATCGCCTTCAAGGGATATGATGCCTCTGTGTTCCTCATGGGCTGGACAGGCGGCTACTGTCTGCTGGCAATGCTTCTTGCCCCTTACCTCAGGAAGTACGGCAAATTCACCGTTCCTGAATTCATCGGAGACCGCTACTACTCCAACATTGCAAGGGTGGTTGCGGTTATCTGCCTGATAACAGCCTCTCTTACTTACGTTATCGGCCAGATGAAGGGTATTGGTGTTGCATTCTCCAGGTTCCTGGAGCTTCCCTTTGAGATGGGCCTGCTGGTAGGTATGGTTATCGTGTTCATCTACGCTGTTCTCGGCGGTATGAAGGGTGTTACCTATACCCAGATCGCCCAGTACTGCGTGCTGATCTTTGCCTACACAGTACCAGCAATATTCATCTCCCTTCACCTTACAGGCCACG
>JALWJV010000208.1 GCA_026996955.1 Deltaproteobacteria bacterium | reverse complement strand
AGTAGAAGGTCTGGTCAATAAAATCAAGACATTGAAACGTCAAGCATATGGTTTCAGAGACATAGAATATTTTAAGCTCAGATTATACCACCTACATCAGCAGAGGTACTCATTAGCCGGATGAACCTAAAACATTACTTAAGTTGATAGAAAACATTATTGATGGCAGCTATGGAATAGCTTCGATAGCTATAGATAGTCTTAATTCAATCTGTAGTGAACTAAAGGAAGGGATGCCTAGATTTTTTTATCATTATACAAGGTTAATATTGTTAATAAACGAAAATCCAAAAAACGTAAATTTCATTATAGAAATCTTTCAAGGTCAGAAAGATTCATCTTCTGCCAGGGAAGTTATTGAATTTATGATAGATAACGGTAGGTCTTTTGAAGACGATGAAAGAAGAAAGTGGGTTGAAGCAAATAGAAGGCTTAACAAGGTCGGAGATTAGAATTCCTTATTCCGACCAATTCGGCCACCAATTCCGAAGTTATCCGACCACCAATGCCGATTAAAACCTGCTACTGATTCCGATGGAAACCGGCCATTGATTCCAGAGTTATCTGTCGCCCCTTAATTCCGTGGGCGGACTGGTGTTATGATTTTTACTTGGCGCCTGTTATGTGTCAAAGAACTGATATCAGATCAAGGTGGGTAGAAAAAGGATCAAAGTCCTTGTCACAGGTCCCTTTCACCCTCCCAGTGGAGTTTGCCTCTAAATTTTTTTACCCGTTCCTGTTTCTTTAATTTGATTAATGATTTAAGTCCCATTTCTACAGCTTCACGCTTGGTTTTGAGGCCAGTCAGCTTCAGTGCCTCATTCATAAGCGCATCGTCGATCACTATGTTCGTTCGCATTGAACCACCTTGTGTGTATGTATTGATCAGATAAGACACATTTGAAGTGTGTGGCAGGTTTAATTTCAAGGACGTTAAAGGGATGGGAAATGAAGCTGCCAAAGCGGCTTTAATCCCATATTGCCCTGGGATAATGCTGTAAAATGGTACTGTCCTTTGTCAGCAGAACAGCATCCCTGCAAAGGGCCTGGGCCGTAATGATTCGATCAAAAGGGTCCCTGGTCCATGTCTGTGATAGAGACTCGGAGATGATTTTCCCAAAAGGAAGGTCGCAGGTGTTCAGTATTATCGTGCTGGCAAGATTTTCGAAAATAACACCTGGCTCAACCAGCAGGCGGCCGATTTCTTTCAGATACTGTAATTCCAGCAAAACTACGGGTGAAATCAGCAATTCATTTTCTTCAATATACTTCACAGCCTTTGCAGGGAAACGCGTTTTTTCACCAGCATAAAGCCATACCACAACATGGGTATCAAGATAAATCATCATGCCACTCCCCGGACCAGTCCATGTGCACTATGGACTCAGGTTCTCCGGTCAGGCATTTATGCCGTACCAGTTTTGCCATTTTACCCGGTTGCTTTTCAGGAATAATCTTTAATAATTTCCCTTTACGTACCACTTCCAGGGGTTTTCCTGTTTCAAGTACCTGGTCAAGAAGCTTGTAAATGTTACCTCGAAGGGCAGAGGCTGAAATCGGCATGGTTGGTCTCCAAAAAACAGGTTTGTGATAAAATGACCCAAAACAGTTATCGTACGCTTCATCCTCTAATATACGTACGTACCTGTTAATCGTCAATCCCTTATCAGAAAGCCGATGGCCCCGGGTTGGCCTGCCATGACAAAGAGAAAAATCATGGCCCTTCAGGTTACATGCTTATATGCTTGTATTATATAGTTTCAAGCTCTATGGCTTGTTTTTTTGCAGGACATGCCAGTTTTTCAAGTGTATCCCTGACAAAATTCAGTCCTCGCCTTAAACCATGCCATTATCATCTTTGTGGCATTAACATACAAAGGTAATACTCTGTCCCTGGAATGAAAAAAGGCTGTCATCCAGCTTCAGGAATGATGCTTGTTGATCCATATACCCCTTATTGACAAACAAAAGACGGGGGTCTAAATATACTCTGAAATTATGTAAGAAAACTGAAATTTCAGCAGGATAGGTTTAAATTCTAAAAAACGGTTCCTTGTCATCCACCCTGCTGTCATCTGCCTGAAAGCAATTTGTTACCGCCTCGTCCTGGAGAAAAGATGCCCAGATCACTCAAATTCCTTTTTATTCTCCTGATAATTTGCAGTACAACACAGGCACAGCAGCATTTCATAGATGATGGTGACTATCCACTATCCACCCACACCTTTTCAGAGAAATACTGCAGCCGGATAGACAGAGATCGGGAATTCTGCCAGGCATACACCTTGAGCAGCATCGATGGAAATGGTAGTAATATCCCGGATTTTCTAAAGGGAGAAGAAGCCTACATCGACCCGATACTCACGTCCTATCGGCAGATCAACCTCAAGAAAGAGGTGTCTGATACGCTCAGTGACTTTGGTAACGATATTTCCGGCCACTGGTACGACGAAACCCGGATCGGGCTTTTTGCAAAAACCCAGTCTACCTACACCCTGTCCTTTGAATCCAACGGGTACTCAGGCGGTGCGCATGGTTACTACACCGTTACATACACCAATGTCGATATCAGAACAAAAAAGAGCCTCTCACTGCAGGATCTTTTTCTGCCTGGGTCTCAAAAGAGACTTTACCAGGTGGCACTCTCCTACTACAAAACGGCACGGAACCTGAATCCGTCACAACCCCTTACCCGGGACGGATGGTTTGAAAACAGATTTCGATTTGCGGAAAACTTCGCCATCACACCCTACGGGCTCTACTTTCTCTATAACCAGTACGAAATCAAACCCTATGCGGAGGGGCAGACGAGCTTCTTTCTGCCCTACGGTGCCATCGGTGATCTCATAGATCCGAAGGGGCCCCTGGCCTTTGCGCTGAAGCTGCCTCCAGGGAGGATCGAGGCGGCTTTTGATAATGAGTGTGTACGGCTCTCTGTCGACGTTGTTCGCAAGGGGGACCGGGTGACCATCACTGCCCATGTGGTTCCGTTGAAGTATACCAAACATCTATGGCTCTCTGTCTCCCTGCCCCAGTTCAGCTCAAAACGGCAGCTTATTTCTACTGGATATGATCGCTTCCAACGTGTCATCCCCTATGACACTGGGGACAGGATATATAACAGCTTTGCCCAAAAAGCCATCCCGGCAAAATATGTGCTTGTTGAAGCGGACAAGGTAAATCCTGGATACGATGAAAACCACACCATGTGGTTCAGGGTCAAAATTCCACCTGAGCTGGGAAAACTCATCATCGATATCCGCGCTACCATGAAAAAAGAAAAAAGAACCTGCAGACTGCCCGAATCCTATGAGGGGATCACCGGAAAGCAGGGATACAAAAACTACCGGGTGATACTGCCCATCAGGACGGGAACATGATACATACTGCCACTATAGTGACATCCCCGTATGCTTCAAGGGCCGCATCTTTTTTGCCAGACAGCCCCCGGCCCGTGGCTAAAATGTCGTCGCAATCGGTTGTGCGCCAGTCCAATCAAACCTTCAAGAGATAAACGGGCCATTTTCTCGAGGCCGAGCTGATAGATAGCGCTATCGCACCCTGGAGGCTACCCCACAAACCTGTCCTTCCCATCCCAAAATCCGTTACTGCCTTTCTGCAAGGCCGTCAAAATTAAACTGAGAGAAAAGGACAGCCGATAATACTTTTATGTAGAGTCTTATGGCCGTATTTGCAGCATCTCCTTTGTCATCAGAATGCCCATATAGCCCACACTATTTTGAAAATTCCTCTTTTGCGGATATGCAGCAAAATCGGCAATGGTTCAATCTAACTACATAACTTGATGCATAAAAGGAGAAGAACATGAGTTGGGTAGTTACAGTTATATTTATAGTAATCATAGCAATCTTTGCGATTGTACATATCAAACTCTCACAGAAACAGGCAGCAGGGCAACCAGAGTTTTCTTATAAAAAAATAGATATCCTTTTCAGCCCAGCGGAACGTTCTTTTTTTGGTGTACTTAAGCAAGTTGTAGGCAATAATGCTGAAGTATTTGGCAAAGTACGTGTGGCAGATGTCATCATGCCCCAAAAAGGAATGTCGCGTAGTAAGTGGCAAACGGCATTTAATAAAATATCAGGCAAACATTTTGATTTCTTGCTCTGTGATAAAAATGACCTTTCTGTGTTATGCGCAATAGAACTTAACGATAACTCCCACAATTCAAAAAAGAGGAAAGAGAGAGACAGATTCCTGGAAAGTGCATGTCAATCAGCCAATGTTCCTATAATTCAGATCGCTGCCAAAGCCACGTACAGCATTGGTGAAATACAACAATCCATAGCTGCTTATCTGCCTGGTAT
>JALWJV010000207.1 GCA_026996955.1 Deltaproteobacteria bacterium | reverse complement strand
ATCATGAACTTGTTCAACAAAATAAAATTTTCTTATTGCCTTATAATTCTCAGCCTGTTCTGGACAGTGTCACTTGTCTGTTCTGTATTCGCTCCATTTATTTTCAAACTTAATTTTCAAGAAACTGTGATCCTGGTTTTGGTTTCAACAGGAATGGGTACTGGTCTAACGCTATTGATATTTAAGGCCATTAATGACAAACGAAAAGCAATCTTTATACGCCTTCAGGCCATAGCCACAGGAGACGCAGACCTTACACAGCGTATAGAAATAACGGGCAAAACAGACCTTGATGACTTAGCGGCCCTGGTCAATCTTTTCATAGGAAGAATGCAGGAGATTATTGCCGATATTAAACAAAATGGCCTTGAGGTAGCATCTTATGCTGAACAGTTAGGAGAACTTTCAACGTCTCTTGCAAGCATTGCCGTTGAGGGTCAGGCACAGGCTGAAGAGGTAACAAGCAATGCCACCAACACCGCTGACCAGATGAGCGGCATCGCAGCGGCTATGGAGGAGATGACAGCAACCATATCGGAAATTTCTCAGAACACAGGCACAACCAGTGGCAGAACAAGCGAGGCCATTGAAAATACCGAAAAGGCAGAACAGATAGTAGGGGACCTGGAAACCGTTGCATCTCACATTGCTGATATGAGTAACCTTATTGGCACGATTGCAGAACAGACAAACCTGCTTGCGCTTAATGCCACCATTGAAGCTGCAAGGGCAGGTGAAGCCGGCAAGGGATTTGCCGTTGTTGCAAATGAAGTTAAGGAGCTGGCCAAACAAACAGGCGAGGCCGTGCAGCAGATTGAAACCAATGTAAATGATCTCCAGGAACGTGTTAATGCTGTTTCCACTATTACAAAAGATATTAACAGCATCATAAGTAACGTCAACGAAATGACAGGAAGCGTGGCTGCAGCTGTGGAGGAGCAGAGTGCTACCAGCATGGAAATAAGCCAAAATGCACAACATATATCACAGAATGTCCAGGCGCTTGGTGATATGAGTTCAGGTATTACAGAAGCTAGCTCCCAGACAGCTTTTGGAGCTGAACAGGCCAAGGGCCAGGCAGCTCAACTTGTGGAACTTGCTGCTTCACTTAAGGAACGTATGAAGGTATTCAGGGTATGAACGAAAACTTCAATGCTATGCTGTATCAGGAACGGTTCCACATGCCTGGTATTAAATATCCGGAAAAATTTCTCCCTAAAGCCCAGCGTGCAGGCCAAATTCGCAGACCAGATATATTGATGACAAGCAAAGATTTCAAAAAAGAGAGGTAAAGGAACTGGAATTAAGAAGATAAATTGCAAGAAACATTGCCAACACTATAAAAACGGCATTAAGGAGCATGTCCGGTATTATTGAAGGCCTGAACCGGCCATGCTCAATGTCCTTTTCAATGCGCACAAAACGAACAATGGCCATTACACCTGCAAAACATCCCAGCACTACGATTACAACCCCAATCCATTCGGATATCTCTGTAAAATCCCGGCCTAGATTTGCATGATGATGTTCTGCAAGGTAGGACTGGTAAAACAGGTTGAACTTTGCAACCATGAAACCAAACCCCATAATGGAGACAGAGGTACGTATCCAGGCAAGCAGGGTTCGTTCATTTGCCAGATGAACCAGTCTGTCTGCAATATGGCTCTGCCGCTCTTCCGGGGTAAGTTTCCTGCGTCTAAAGAAAAACATGGTTCAGGTGGTTTGCACAAACGGAATCAATTAACCGCTGCCAATTCCTTGGCTTTGATGTTTCACTCATTTTCAGCAAAAGTAATACCTGCGATTGTTCGGGCCTTTTCTGATTTAAGGAGTTTCTCAAAACACCGCCTTTTACCGATCTGTTTCAGAGACTCTTCGTCCATTACTTTCTAACCTTTATAGAAAGTGCATGTGCCGTAAGCCCTTCTATTTCTGCAAGCCTTATTACACTGTCCGCATCCCTGACAAATGCCTCCCTGCTGTATGAGATAATGCTTGAGCGCTTGAGAAATGTCTCAACCCCAAGGGCTGAGGCAAATTTTGCCGTACCCATTGTAGGGAGCACGTGATTGGGGCCTGCGATATAGTCACCAACAGGCTCCGGGGTGTATTCGCCCATGAATATGGCACCTGCGTTTTTTATCATTGGAAGAAGCGCCCAGGGGTCCTTTACCGCAAGCTCAAGGTGTTCAGGGCCAATGCTGTTTACCATGGCTGCCGCCTCTTCAAGATCAGGAACTACTATCAGGGCACCGTTATCCTCAAGGGATTTACGCGCAATATCAGAGCGTTCAAGAGAGGCAGTAAGTTCCTCGAGGGCTGCATCAACCTTCTCGGCAAGGTGGTTTGATGTTGTGACAAGAATTGCCGTTGCCATTGGGTCATGCTCTGCCTGGGAGAGCAGGTCGGCTGCCACATGGTGCGGATCAGGAGAGTCATCTGCGACCACAAGCACCTCGCTTGGCCCTGCAACCATATCAATACCAACCATGCCGGACACCAGCTTTTTGGCAAGGGTCACAAAGATGTTGCCAGGGCCAACCACAACATTTACGGGCTTTATGGTCCGGGTTCCAAACACCATGGCGCCGACTGCCCAGGCGCTTCCCATTCGATAAACCTCATGCACCCCAACTTCTGCGGCTGTAACAAGGAGATGTGAGCTTACGCGGTTATCCTCACCTGGCGGAGTGGCAAGAATAATACGCTCCACCCCTGCTATTTTTGCAGGGACACCGTTCATTACAACAGAAGAGACCAGTGGGGTTGATCCCCCAGTGCCTCCGGGCACATAAAGCCCTGCGGCATCAACGGGATTTACCGCCTGCCCCAGGAGGGTGCCATCCCTGCGGGTCATGAACCATGAATTTGGAAGCTGCCTTTCATGAAATTCAGTAACATTGGCAATGGCAGTACGGATTATATCAAGGAAGGAGTCGTCTATTTCACTGTAGGCCTTTTCAATTTCTTCCTGGCTTACCCTTATGGCCTCTTTACTGAAACCCTGATAATCAAATTTCCTGGTGTATTCAACCAGGGCTTCATCTCCCCTGTCTCTGACTGCCTCAAGAATTTCCCGGACGCTGTCTTCAAGCTCTGATGAAAGATCAAATCTCCTGGTGGAAAGCGTGCGGACAACCTCCCTTCCCTGGGCCGTAGTGGCTGAAATTACCGGCAACATAAACAGTTATTGCTCCTTTTCAATGCTTCTTGGAATTGGCAGAAACTCCACGGTTGGCTCACGCTTAACCGGCTGCGGATAGAGATTCATAAGCTGATAAATTTCATCAGGCATGCCCTCAGAAACAGGAAGCCCCATACCTGCGGCCTCAGTACTTGTAATGGCATGATCATGGGTCCATGTGCCTTGAGAGAGCTTATGGGAAAGCTCCTCAACCTTGTCTTCAGGATATCTGCCTTCGAGAAGCTCTTTGACATTACCCTTCATCTGCCGCAGTGCCTTTTCTGCAATATCTCCCATAACTATGGAGTTATCATCCACCTTTTCAAGAGACTTGTCCTTAAGGACCCTCAGAAGGGAGGCAGCTGGATACTGCCCGATTTGTGGATCAACGGGTCCCATGACCGCATGTTTGTCCATTATTATCTCGTCAGAAGCAAGGGCAATAAGGGTCCCTCCGCTCATGGCATGGTGAGGTATAAAGGTGGTGACCTTGGCCCTGTGTGCCTTTACTGCCCTGGCAATCTGAAGGGCCGCAAGCACGAGCCCCCCTGGGGTGTGAAGCACAAGATCAATGGGCACATCGGAATCTGTCATGTGAATAGCCCTTATCACCTGTTCGGCATCGTTGATATCAATATACTTCATTACAGGAAAGCCAAGGAAACTCATGGTCTCCTGCCTGTGGACAAGCAAGATAACCCGTGAATTTCGCTGTTTCTGAATTTTGGCTATCATTCGCTGCCTTGCTGCCTCAAGCATCTTCTGGCGCAGCACCGGCTGCATGGCAGAGGCAATGAAAAATATCCAGAATAAATCAAGTACTGTCATAATTCCTCCTTCCCTTGACTGTAAAATTTGTCCCAAGTTAAGCATTTCAAAATATGGAAAATCATTGTATCTGTTCAGTGTAGTAAATGGTCTTGTTTTGGAGTGATTTTGAAGAATCCTGATACTTCTCCCTCGACTGAGCGTTTCAAAATCTGGAAAAATATTTTTTCAACGAAATTAAAAGGAGTTATGTCAATTATAGCTTTCCAGTTTTGACGACAATCGCTCAATCTAGGTTCTCCGTACTTATAGAATATTTTGCGTAAAATGTTTTAAAAAAATATATTCTATATTATACTTTAAATCCTTTACGCATAATACACAAAT
>JALWJV010000206.1 GCA_026996955.1 Deltaproteobacteria bacterium | reverse complement strand
ATCATGGACTCTGCCTTCATCCTCAGGTCCTTTTCAGAAAACCTTATGACACCGGGATGATGCGGCTTTGTTTCTATAAGAATGGAACCTGGCCGTTCACTGGTGATAACCGTTATGTCACGGGTGAACTGGAACCTGGTCTTGAGCAGGCAGGGAGAGTCATCAGGGTGTCTGCTTATTACATGGTCACATTCCTTGAATGCCCTGGCAAAGGTGACAGAGGTAAGGAGGGGATTAAACCTCTCCTGGGTGCCATCTGAGATTACAAACAGATTTTTGTCACTTTTTAGATGGTCAAGCAGATCATTTTTGGAAATATTTGTCTTGGTGATGATATCCGCATCTCCCAGTGCGTCCTGGAGCACCGGGTCTTCTATTACGTCATCCATGGTAACTGAATTGTAATAGAATGCGTGTTTTACGCTCATTATGACCTTTATATTCAGTTTGATCAGTATCCTTATTATGGCTATATCCAGGATCACAGAGCCTGCAACCGGGTCCATCCAGAGATAGTATCTTGTCTCCTTGTTTCTTACGCCCTCCTGGATAAACTTCTTTAACCTCTCCAGTTTTTCCCTGGCAATATCCGACTCCGGCCCCTTCATGAGTTTTCTTAGATTTTCCACTGAGGTATCAGCAGTTCCCTGCCACAGTTCAGGATGACAGGTAAGGCAGAGCAGGCGCTTAAGCTGTAGGAATATTATCTCAATGTTAAGTTTTTCAAGATCAGTCCCTGACTGTTCGTCCAGTCCTTGCAGGTCATTCAGGGCTGTTCTGAATGCCTCTGATTCAATGAGCCCTGCAGCCCTCCGGTTCATTGCCTCCTTTTCCCTTGCAAGGGGCCTTGAAATCTCGCTTATCCGTACAAAGATCTGGAGCAGGCGCTTTTCAAGCCTTGTGGGGAGCATCACCAGGGGAGCTGTTTCCCTGCGGAATTTGATCCTGAGCATTGCCAGCAGGTAGTCCCGGCGGTACTTGTCTTCCACAAGGGATTTGACAAGGGGCTCAACCTTTTCCCACACCTTCATGTAGCGCATTACCAGGCTGTCCCCGGCGGTCTTGTTTATTATGGAGTGGAAAATTTCATCGGTGCAGGGGTAGAAATAGGGCTCATTTTCAAGCCAGACGATAAACTTAAGCTGTTCAGGCGATGCAACCTCCTCAGGAAATGCCTCATAGGCAAGGTGGTTCTCCATGTAGAAGTTGGCTATCCATGCGTCCTTGTCCGGGTCAGTGCCGGGCTTGGGAATTGGAGGATATTCCATAATAAATATGCCTTAGAAAAGTTTTTTCTTGTAAAAGATGAATACCACTATGAGTGATAGTATAAATGCCACGCTCATGGTAATGGCAAAGGCGTGCGGAGAGTTCTGAATGGGCAGGGCCACATTCATTCCATAGATACTGGCAACAAGGTTTGGGAGCATCAGTATAATGGTTACCGATGTGAGAAATTTCATCACTATATTAAGGTTGTTTGAAATCACCGAGGCGTAGGCATCCATCATGCCGCTTAGAATGTCGCTGTAAATTTTTGCCATCTCGATAGCCTGCTGATTTTCAATCTGGGCATCTTCAAGGATGTCCTCGTTGACATCACTTATTGGCAGATAGCGACCGCTCTTTAACCGTGCCATTACAATATCATTTGCCTTAAGGCTTGTATTAAAATAGACAAGGCTCTTTTCAAGGTTGAAGAGTTTTACAAGCTCCTGGTTCCTTAGAGAGCGCTGGAGCTCCTCTTCATACTCATCAGTAAGCCTGTCTATGAGCCGAAGCTGACGCAGGTAGGCATTGGCGACCCTGAGGAAAATGGTAAATATAAAATGTACCTGATCGTGCAGGATCTGAAGTGCCCCGCGTGTGGCAGTAATATCCTGCAGCACAGGGGTTTCGTGGTTGCACAGGGTGACAATACACCCCTTTGTAAGGATGATGCCCAGGGGAACCGTTTCAAAACGTATAATATTTTCGTGGTGCTGGGGATCAGGAATCTTTACGATTATAAGGAGCTGATCATCTTCTGTCTCAACCCTTGATGTCTCCTCCTGATCCAGGGGATAGCGCAGGAACTCGTCCAGAATCCCCAGTTCATCCCTGAGTCTCTGAAGCTCCTCTTCTGTAGGTGCAATCAGATTTATCCAGCAACCCTGATCAATGGTGCTGGTGGTGCGGATCCCCCTGTCAGACGGTTTTAATATAGTCAGCAAGTTGCATTATCTCCGTAGTTGAAGTGATAGAGGCATTCTACTTCAATTCATATGCCATAAGCACTATATACGGCAAAGCTCTGTTACAGGCAAGAGGCATCGGAACAGGGAGTGATGTGAAGCCTGTGTTTACGGCTTTTGAGGCAGTTGCAAAATTCTTGACATGACCGGTGGATATGATTATGAAATTAGAGCTTGCAGGCGGTCTGAGAAAAGTGGTTCCCAACAGGTCCGAAATCATGTAAAGCCAGTGACAGTGGTGCTGCCACATTTCAGATAAATGCCCGGAAGTTTGGAGACTGTAAAACCGGAAACGCCTGTTTCCTTCTGCAGTTTAAATAAGACAATCAGGACATTTTGTTGCCAATAAATATAGTAAGGGAGTTATAACTGTTAAAATGAAACGTACATTTCAGCCAAGCAACATCAAGAGAAAGAGAACTCACGGATTTCGTAAGCGCATGAGCACCAAGGCAGGCCGCAGTGTCATTAACCGCAGGCGCGCCAAGGGAAGAAAACGCCTTTCAGCCTGAAAATTTGGAGCTCAGAAAGGGAGCTGAAACCCTCTCAAGACTCGAGAGGTTAAGAAGCGGCAGAGATTTTTCCAGGATATTCAGGGAGGGGGAAAAGGTAAGGCTTGATGACCTTACCGTCCGCTGGGTGTTCAATCCTTATTCATGGAATCGGATTGGCACCAGCGTAGGCAGAAAATTTGGAAATGCAGTAAAACGCAACCGCGTCAGGCGGATTATCAGGGAACTTTACCGCAGGCGCAAGGGAATTTTTCCTCAGGGAATTGACATGGTGTTTCTGCCTGGCAGAAGGTTTCTTAATGCCGGGCATGAAATTCAGCAGAAACAGTTCGTCGAGGCAGCAAGACGCATAAGAAATCGTCACAACTACCTGCTTAAAAAAGGCATTGACCAGGTTCAGAAGTCAAACAGTTCGAAAAATGACCAGGAACAGGGCTGAAAGTTTTGAACCTGCTGTTTTAACGGTTGTGCCCAAAAACTGATGCCGTCCAAAAGCCTTGGTTATGCATAAGAGTTTAGCCTTGACGGTCAAATGGCTGTAATAAAAAGATGAAAAATCAGACAGATTCCCTGTTGTTCACCCGCCTCTATACTTTTCAGGGTGCAACAAGGCGATTGTTTATTATTCCGATTCACCTGTATCGCCTGATCATTTCGCCTCTTTTCCCCCGTACGTGCAGATTTTTTCCATCCTGTTCCACTTACATGGAGGATGCTATTCTTCGATATGGCCTGTTCAGAGGAGTCTGGCTTGGTTTAAGAAGGCTTCTCAAATGTCATCCGTGGCATCCTGGAGGATACGATCCACTCCCGTAAGGTAGTTCAGTAGTCGTCAGATCAATAGCTGTTTCATTTAACGGACCAGTTTTACAAACCCTTGTCCGTTTTTGGTGTATGGACAACCAGAAACATCTGATCTTGCCGACTGCATTTTACCTGCCTGCTTCTCTCAGATTTTTCAGCTACCACACAAGTTATTTAAACCTAGATTGAGCGTTTCTAAATCTGAAAAATTGTTTTTTCACTGAAATTAAAAGGAGTTATGTTTATTATAGCTTTCCAGTTTTGAAACGCTAAATCTAGGTTAAAGTACTTTTTAAGTCAGCTATCTAATTTGCATGCCGGGCTCTGGCATTTGATCAGAGCCTGTGACTGTTTCAGGAAATTTACATGGAAACCAGACCATTACTTGCAATCGTGCTGTCACTTGCCGTTCTTATGGGCTTTCAGTACTACATGTCCCTTAACGCCCCCAAGCAGGCGCCCATGTCCCAGAACGCCACGGCGGTAAACTCAACTTCTGCCCAAACAGCAGAGCTTTCATCAGGTGTGCAGGGCACTGCACCAGCCGGAGCAAACGCATCACCGGCTTCAACATCCGCCATGCCTTCCACTGTCAAGGTGCCTGACACTGCCATTGGCCAAAAGGGAAGGGATATTACAGTAGAGACCGATCTGGTAAGTGCTGTATTTTCAGAGCTTGGAGGGGCTGTAAAACACTACAGACTCAAGAAGTACCGCGTGAGCATTGAACCGGATTCGGAACTGGTTGATCTTGTAACTGTAACCCCGCCCAATCTTCCTCTTGTGCTC
>JALWJV010000205.1 GCA_026996955.1 Deltaproteobacteria bacterium | reverse complement strand
ACCTACCTGCGGACGAATTATCCAGAACTTTGTGCCTGTCTTCAGTGCAGACACAGTCATGGGATCCATCAAAATTTTCGCAGTAACATTGTGCTTCCGGTCATCCTGATTCAGAATGAGTTTCTGGACCCGCCCCACCTCAATACCCTGATAGATAACCTTAGTAAGTCCCTCAACCAGCCCTTCACCATCAAAGAGCTTCAGTTCAATCTCTATACCGTACTGGGCATCCTCAAAGTCCCTGTAAAGCTTGAAGACCTGGCCATTTTTTGCCGGCGGCTGGTCGGCAAGCTCCTCTGGCGTATAGAAACTGACGCCGCCATTGATGATGCTGCTCAGGGACTGCATGTGGAAAATAATACCGTTAAGCCCGCCCTTAAGTGTGATGCCGCTTGCATTCCAGAACCTGGTTCCCGGCTTGACCAGATTTGCATAAGCAGGCTCAATATAGCCATCCACAAGAATCTTTCCGGTCTGCTCCATCTTGTAACCCTGGATAGAGCCGACCTTTATATCCTTGAAATAGATGTTGGAGCCCTTCTGCAGGGAGTTAAGGGCATCGGTTTCAAGCCATATGTGCAGGCCCGGATAATCTTCAGGTATAGGCGGAGGTTCATCAAGCCCCATGAATTCACGGCATGGGACCTTGGACTGCCCGGGCCTGACCGCTATGTAAGAGCCGGTCAGAAGGGTTTCCAGGCCGCTGACCCTGCCAGCGGAGATCTGGGGCCTGACGATCCAGAACTTTACGTCTTCAACAAGCCCACGCTCAGCCTTCCTGTCAATGGCAATGTGCAGGGATACAGTATCCAGACCACTGTCTATCTCTACCTTTTTAACCACGCCAAGCGGAAGGCCCTTGAGCATGACCTTGGTTTTGCCTGCAACAACACCCTCGGCACTGTGAAAATGCACGATTATATCTATAGGTCTTTCCACCACACTTTTGTACAGCAGCCATATACCTATTGATAACGCCACCAGTGGCAAAATCCAGATGGGTGAAATACCTTTTTTCTTAATCACACAGTTTTCCATTTGTTAATACTTTATATCCGAGGGAGAGTTTGCAGGTCACACATTATTTTACCAGCTGTAAGCAAGCCCAAGCCCGCCTATGAACTGACTGGAGGAACCCCTGTCATCCACCACCGGACTGTCATCAGCATCCCCTAACATGCAGCGGTATTGCAGGCCTGCAGCCAGATGCCATTGGGGGCTTAAATGCATAATCAGTGCTGGATTTACCCTGAAATCCTTTACGCCGGCAGCCGCATCAAATTCAGGAAGCCCGGTACGGTTATGATTATCCGCATCTACGCTGAAATATGTATCCATGTAATTACTGCTGGCATAGGTGCCTGTAAATCCCAGATACACGTCAAACATCTTATGCACGGGATACCATCCCCCTGCCTGTAAATAGACTGTGTAACCATCATGTTCATTGGCCATATCTACCAACACATCCACATTGGCAGCAAAACGTTTACGAGCATCATCAGGATTAACAAATTCAACGCCTATCCAGCCTCCTCCCTCAATGGTCCCGTCAATATCCCTCATCTCGTCAACATAATGATCCCTGACATCATTACGGCCAAACCTGTAATTCAGGGATGGGCCAAGACGCAGCCACGGATGGTCAAGTAAATTTGCCTGGATCTCAAAACCCTTTAACTGGACAAACTGCTCACTTCCCTCAAACACGTATTTTCCAAAAGGCGCGGCTCCAAACATATAATCGTCAGAACCTTCGTAGTCAGGGGCAAATCCAAGCCCTACACCGAACACGTGCAACTGGGATTCGATCCCTACAAATGCGAAATCTGCCGCACTTGCATTGTGCAAACCAAATCCTCCCAGCAAAAACAAGACGAATAAAAGGGGGCTAACCTGCCGTTTAATCATGTAATTTCTCCTTTAACCTAAGGGTTAACAATTTAATTTGTGCATTTCGCCAAAAAGATAACACTTGCATGGCATTCTTGGCCATGATTTTGTCCTGATTTCGGGAAAATACTACTATCTGGCGGCATCCCAGATGAGCCGGGTATCAAGAAACTCAGCAGCAAGCATTGTGGATACGACTACACCGCAAAAAAACGGGGCTGCAGGCGCTGCAACTATTGTTGACAAAAAACCAAAATTCACCAGTGCTGTTAAAAGGGCAATCACAAAGATATCAAGCATTGACCACCGCCCGATAAACTCAATGAACCTGAACATCAAAGTCTTGTGCCTGAGCCAGCTCTCTATGCGGAAGTGGATGGATACAAGAATCATTATGATGCCCACTATCTTGAAAACCGGCACCAGCACACTTGCCACAAGTATCACAGTACCTATACCGTATGAACCCTCCTTGAAGAAGTATATGATACCATCCATAATGGTGGAACACTCTGACGAGCCCATATACTCCACTGCCATAATCGGCAGCATGTTGGCCGGAAACAGCAGCACAAGTGAGGTAATGACAAATGCCCAGGAATGTGCCAGGCTGTTGGGGATTCTGGGATGAATGGCACTGTGGCATCTTGGGCATTTAAGATTTTCAGCCTCATCCCCAGCCTTCACCACATAATGACATTCATGGCACAGAAAAAGTCCTGCATCCATGCCTGTCAGCAGGGTCTTCCTGGGTGCATCCCCTTTCATGTCCTCTCCTCCACAACATCAGAGGGAACAGGAACCAGTGTTTCAGCCGCGGTCTGGCTTTGGGTACTTTTCTGACATGCCTCATGTATTACATTCCAGTAATAATTTTCATCCAGCATGGAGGATGACAGTAATGTTGCTGCAAGAAGCCCTATGAAGCAGAAAAAACCCGTGTCGTATGTGATGCTGGCCATGTGAAAGAGCTTTACGATTGTGACCAGTATGCCAATCATGTAAACCTCGAGCATTCCCCACTCATCAAGCCTGTTGTACAGCCTGAACATGGCAACAGTGATCCTGCTCCCCCTGTGCATGCAGACCTGGGCAGATATCACACACAGCAACATCAACTTTAAGAAGGGAATGACAATGCTGGTGAGAAGGACTGCAAACCCTGTAAACACAAAACCGGACACCAGCAGCGACTTAACGCTGGCATAGATGCTTCCTGTGCTCTCAAGGCCGAGAATGTCAAGGGTAAGCAAGGGGAGAAAGATGGCCGGGACAAAAAGAAGCAGTCCGGTTAGGCTTAACGCCATGGTCTTTTCTGCACCGTTTTCAACAGGCGCATCAAGGACGCACCCGCACCTGCAGCAGCAGAGCTTCTCACCCGGCTCTATTGCCACCTTCGGAATTACGAGGTCGCAGTCAGGACAGAGAAAGACGTCCCTGGGATTCAAGGTCACTTTTTTATTCCCAGTGCTGTCCTGACCCTGTCCATCCACAACTGACGATCCTGCTCAGGCATGAATGTTACAAATTCTCCAATGGCCCTCTGAACTCCCATATAATCTATGAGGAAATTATACACGGCATTTGCCGCATCAAGTTCTGCACTCAGGGACTGGTTCTGTGCATCCAGAAGGTCGATAATGGTCTTTATGCCCTGAACATAGGAATCAGTTACAAGTTCAAGGTTCTGTTTTGCAGCATCCGCAGCCTGGCGGGACAGGGTAATGGACGGATATGAGGCCCTGGTGCGGTTAATGGCCTTTAGCACGTTCTGCACAATGAACTCTGCCTGGGAGCTGCGGTTAATGCGAAGCCTTGCAACCTCCTGCTCAAGCCTTGCCGCCTCTGAGACCTTTTTGCCACCCTCAAACAGGGGGATACGGGCGTAAACTCCGACATTCCAGTCGGTATCATCAAGGTTACTCAGGTGAGCGTCCCTTTGTCCCGCGCCGTCCTGGGCAAAATACTGGTCAACCTTCCACTCAACCGTGAAATCAGGGAGCCATACCTGACGGTTTGCAGATACCCGAAGCCTCTCCTTTGCCTTTATTGCCTCTGAGTAGCCTTTCAGTTCAGGACGTATATCCACTGCCTCTTTTGCGGCAAATTCCCTGAATTTCATCAGGTACTGGGGATTTTCCATAAGTTCCAGGAAGAATTGATCGCCCATGATGAACAGCGGGTCCTTGAGGGTTGCCTCTTCCGGGATGAACCGCTCCTGGATGGGCCTATGCATGATCCTGTTAAGTGCCTCCATTGCATCCATGGTGTCAGATTCACGGTAGAGCACCTGACTCCGGTCATTGGCATACTTGGTCTGCCAGCGGTAAACCTCGTCGGGCCCTGCGGCTCCGGTTGAGACTTTTGTCTCGGCGCGTGCAAGGTTTGCCTCTGTAAGTTTCAGGTTCTCCTTGTAGATTCGCTCTATGGTGCGGGCACGAAGCACATTAAGGTATGCAACCGAGG
>JALWJV010000204.1 GCA_026996955.1 Deltaproteobacteria bacterium | reverse complement strand
CTTGTTATTCCGTTCCGGTGAACAATTTCTTGTTTTTCTAAGGCTTGCTACGCCAAAATCGCGAAACTCGCTGGTCCCTCGCTCAAACAGACGCGATTTTTTTGGCTGCGCTTCGCCAAGAAAAAACTACGAAATTGTTCAAAGTCACTCCAAAACAAGACCATTCACCACGATGAATAGATATAAACCTTTTAGCCCTTAATTGCCTCTGCATACAGCTTCAGATATTTTTTAACAACCACATCCCAGGTATGATTCCTGAAAATATTTTCAAATGCATCCTTCTGCATCTTCTTGATCTTTTCTGGCTGTGAAACATACATATCAACTGCCCTTCTAAGCGTTACAGCAAGGGCGTGGGAGTCGGGTTCACTGAAGCTGAAGCCGTTAAAACCGTCCCTTACCTTTACAAGCCCACCGGTTGCCCTGACAACAGGCAGATTGCCCATTAGCTGGGCAATAAAATCCGTAAGCCCGCAGGGTTCATACCGTGAAGGTATAACAAAAAAATCTCCTGCTGCATAAATAAGGTTTGCAAGGGATGCGCTGTAGCCTGAGAGATATGCAAGGCGCCCATGCCATGCAGGAAGTGTGGTCAGGTACTTGAAATAATCCTCAAGTTCCGGCTTGCCACTTCCAAGCACAACAACACTAAAGTCTCCTGAGCCTGCAAGCGGCCCTTCCAGAGCCTCTGCAAAGAGATCAAGGCCCTTCTGGTCTGAAAAACGTCCTACCACTGTAACAAGTGCCTGGTCGCGCCGCGCGTTTTTCAGGCTCCCATGCAGGGTAACACCGGGATAGTCCCTTGAAAATCCGCTGCCACCTGAATTTCCATTGGCTTCTTCCCCATTTAAAAGCTTAATTAGGTAGCCGCAGCACATGGCCTTTCCTGCAAGATCCCCTGTTGACGGGTCAAAGGAGGCGGGAAGCCCCAACTGTTCAGCGTGCCTTGGATCAAATTCAGAGGGGTTGATTCCGTTTGTAATGCCCTGAAGGGTTATGCCACGGTCAAGCAGTGCATGGCCAAGCCAGCCTGTCATTGCATCAAGTTCAGTCTCCTGGAGTTCACGCGCATAGTTCTCACTGACTGTATTTATGGGGCAGTATGCCGCACCTGCAAGGAATGGATCAAATGCGCCATGAAGCTGGGAGCTGTAAATTACGCGCCACGGAAGATTGGTATTTGCCTTTGCAAAGGCAAGGTCTGCCACCTCCTGATGGTAGCCCACACCTGCATTATGCACTGTTACCACTGCAGAGCTTGCCCTCAAAAACTGCCTGTATCCGCAAAGCTCTCGCATCATTGCAGGGAGGATGGCAGTATGCCCATCCTGGCAGTGGAATATGTCGGGCCGGGTGTCAGTTGCTGCAGAAAGGCCGAGCACTGCCTTTTGGTGAAGCACGTTCATTGCGAAGTAGTCATAATGGCCTGTTCCCCTTCGGTTATCGGGATTTACAGACTCCTCCTCTGCTGTATAGGTGTATATGTCCTGCTTTTCTGAAAAGCGCCATGACTCGACGAGCAGCACCTCCACTCCGTTTATACGGTTTGACCAGAAGGACACAGTTTCGCGCCGCTCCTCATTTGCATAGTCCATGTCAACATCAAAGGAGACATCAAGTTTTGTGAAGCCCGACTCCTCAGGTTTCATAAAACCATAGCGGGGCATTATCACCCTCACACTGCAGCCTGAACGCACAAGGGCCTCGGAAAGGTCCCTTGCCACATCCTGCACTCCACCGGCCCCTGCAAGCCCTCTGTACTCCCTTGACAGCATCCAGACAGAAAGATTTTTTTTCATTATTCCAAAGCACCCCTGGGAAAACGTTACCTGGACTGAGCGCAATCGTTCAGCCTAAGTGTTATGAATTGAGCCGTTCAAAAGTATGAAGAAAGAATTTTGAATTCTCAATTTTTAATTTTGAATTACAGTATCCCTCATGGATTTTTTTTTGTATAAATACTTCCATCAGAAGACACAATTTTTATGTACCTTACAACCTCAGAAGCACCTGCATTGAATAATCGAGAGCAGAACTGATGAAAATATTGGACAAAACCATACTTGACTACATTGGAAACACGCCTCTTGTGCCCATAAGACATCTGAATCCCCACAAGAACGTCACAATCCTTGCAAAACTGGAAAGCTTCAACCCTGGTGGCTCAATCAAGGACCGCATTGCACTCCACATGATTGAGGCGGCTGAAAAACGCGGGGAACTCACAAAGGAAAGAATAGTGCTTGAGGCAAGCAGTGGCAATACCGGAATAGGTCTTGCCATGGTATGCGCTGTGAAAGGTTACAGATGCCTTATTGCAATGAGTGAGGCGGCAAGCATCGAACGGCGCAAGATCATGAAGGCCTATGGTGCGGAAATCCTGCTCACTCCTGCACGCATGGGGACTGACGGGGCAATTGAGGCGGTTTACCGCATGGCCCTTGAAGAACCTGACCGTTACTTCTGCACCGACCAGTTCAACAACCCTGACAACTGGAACACCCACTATCTCACCACTGCCCCTGAGATATGGGAACAGTGCAACCATAACCTTGACGCAATTGTCTCCACAATGGGCACAACCGGCACTCTCATGGGGCTGACCAGGCGTTTCAGGGAACTGGATCCGTCTGTAAAAATCATAGGGGTTGAGCCCATGCGGGGACACGGGATACAGGGGCTTAAGAACATGAAGGAGTCCTACCGCCCCGGCATATTTGACAAATCCCTGCCCCATGCAATCATCAACTGCGAAGATGAAAAGGCATTTGAATATGCAAGGCTGCTTGCCTCAAGGGAAGGAATATTTGCCGGAATGAGCTCTGGCGCCGCCCTTGCCGCTGCCATTGAGACAGCCTCAACAATGGAAAAGGGAACGGTTGTTGCCATATTTCCCGATGGCGGTGAACGATACCTAAGCACTTCACTCTTTGTTACTGAAGAGAGTGAGGAGGAAGACCGTGATGTTCTTCGGCTGACCAACACCCTCACCAGAAAAAAGGAAGTGTTTGAGCCACTTGAACCTGGGAAGGTTGGGATTTATTCCTGTGGGCCCACGGCATACGAGCATGTCCATGTTGGCATGTGCAGGCGGCTTGTGGTGGCTGACATACTCAGGAGAGTGCTTGAGTACCAGGGTTATGAGGTGCGTCATGTAATGAATATCACAGATATTGATGACAAGACCATACGGGCTTCCATTGACGAAGGCATGACGCTTCAGGAGTTTACCAGCATATATGCAGAGGCGTTTGAGGAAGATGTAAAGGAGCTGGGCGTGCTTCCTGCATTCCGGTATCCAAGGGCTTCAGAGCACATTCAGGACATGATCCGCATTGCCGAAAGGCTTGAAGATGCAGGCTATGCCTACGAACGCCACGGCTCCCTCTACTTCGACATCTCCAAACTTCCCTCCTACGGAAGGCTCTCCCGTGTTGACATGAGCCGGATTGATATAGGCAGAACAGTTGACCTTGACGACTATGAAAAGGACAGCCCGGTTGATTTTACGCTTTTCAAGCGGGTAACCCTTGAGGAACTTAAACGGGGCATAGGTTATGACACAAGGTGGGGCAAGGTTCGCCCGGGCTGGCACATAGAGTGTGTTGCAATGTCCATGCACTATCTTGGCGAGTATTTTGACATCCATACCAGCGGTTGTGATCTTGTATTTCCGCACCATGAAAACGAGATCGCAATGGCAATGGCCCTTACCGGAAGGCCCCTGGCAAGGACCTGGCTTCACAGCGAACTTGTCATGGTTGAGGGGCGAAAGATGTCCCGTTCGGCAGGGAACATGATGACACTTCGAAAGCTTCAGGAGATGGGTTTTCAGGCACGCGCCATCCGTTTTTACCTGCTCAGGACCAGTTACCGAAAACCCCTTAACTTCTCTCTTGAAGGGCTTGAGGATGCGGTAAAGGGATTAAACAGGATTGACCAGTTCCTGTGTGAACTTGAAGAGATTATGCGAACCGGAGAGGAGACAGATGACAGCAGTTCAGAAAGGCAAATTACTTTTCAGGAAAATGAAAACATAAAAAACATTACTCATGAGTTCAGAACCGAGTTTTTAAGGCACTGCTTTGATGATCTGAACATGGCAGGTGCAATTGGCGCCATTTTTACTCTCATGAGGGCTGTAAACTCCGTGCAGGATTCAAGAGGGCTAAGTGCAGCCGATGCAGCCCTGGTAATTGATGCCCTGTCTGATGCTGATCGCATTGCAGGATTCATGCAGTGCTGTGCCATAAGCCGGCTGAGCCAGGAAGAGAGGAAAAAGATTGAAGAACTTGTTTCCCAGAGGGAAGAGGCACGGAAGCGCAAGGAATGGGAACGTGCAGATGCAATACGCGAACAGATTAGAGAAATGGGTATTGAGGTT
>JALWJV010000203.1 GCA_026996955.1 Deltaproteobacteria bacterium | reverse complement strand
GACAAAGGAGATGCAGTAAATACGGCAATCCCGAAGGGTTTCAAAACTGGAAAGATATAATCGACATAACTCCTTTTAATTTCGTTTAAAAAACAATTTTCCAGATTTTGAAACGCTCAATCTAGGTTTACAATATTACTGACGGGGCATAGATAACTTATGTTTGAAACACTGGGCAATCGCCTTAACAAGGTTTTCAAGAAACTGAAAGGCTATGGGAAACTCTCTGAGGAGCAGATACAGGAGGGGTTGCGCGAGGTGCGCCTTGCCCTGCTTGAGGCCGATGTTAATTACAAGGTTGTAAAGGACTTTGTTGCCGGTATTAAAAAACGTGCCTTGGGTCAGGAGGTTATGGACAGCCTTACCCCTGGCCAGCAGGTAGTAAAGATTGTCCACGATGAGCTTGTAGCACTTCTTGGAAGCAGCAATCAGCAGATAGATCTTGCAGGCAGGCAACCGGCTGTGATTGTGCTGGTTGGCCTCCAGGGTTCAGGTAAGACCACCACTGCAGGAAAACTTGCAAGGTGGCTCAGGAAAAAGGGGCGAAAGCCCTTCCTTGTTCCTGCGGATGTCTATAGGCCTGCAGCCATTGAACAGCTCAAGACCCTGGGCAAACAGCTTGATATTCCTGTGTTCCCCAGTGAAACTTCAATGAAGCCTCCTGAGATTGCGCGGCAGGCGGTTGCGCAGGCGGGTATGAGCAATCTCGATACGGTTATAATTGATACTGCTGGCCGCCTTCATGTTGATTCCGAGCTTATGGACGAGCTCAGGGAGATAAAAGAGGCTGTGAGCCCCCAGGAGATCCTGCTTGTGGCAGATGCCATGACAGGTCAGGACGCTGTAAATATTGCAGAGGCTTTTGACAGGGAACTCGCAATTACAGGTGTTGTTCTCACCAAGCTGGATGGTGATGCAAGGGGAGGTGCTGCCCTTTCCATCCAGTCAGTTACCGGTAAGCCTGTGAAGCTTGTGGGTATTGGAGAAAAACTTGATGCCATTGAGCCGTTTCATCCTGACAGGATAGCAAACCGGATCCTTGGTATGGGTGATGTGCTGAGCCTTGTTGAAAAGGCCCAGGATGTCATTGATAAGGACAAGGCGGTTGAGCTGCAGAAAAAGCTTGCAACCGATGCCTTCACCCTGGAAGATTTTCGGGACCAGCTTCGTCAGCTTCGTAAACTTGGGAGCCTTGAGCAGATAATGTCCATGATTCCAGGTTTTAACAAGATGAAAAAGATGAAGGGCCTGATGCCTGATGAAAAGGAACTGGTCAAGATCGAGGCAATTATCAACTCAATGACCCCCCTTGAACGCAGGAAGTATTCCATCATAAATGCCAGCAGGCGTAAGCGCATAGCAAAGGGAAGTGGCACAACCGTGCAGGATGTGAACGGTCTTCTTAAAAATTATGCCCAGATGAGCAAAATGTTCAAGAAGATGAAGAAGAACAAGTTCAAAGGTTTTCCAAAGGGTATGCTTCCCTTCTAAACTTTCATGCTAGGGGGTTTGTCACCCCTCTGACCTGAAAGTTAGCTCAAAGCCTGAAGCTGAAAGCAAACAATTATGCTTTTTCTTACCTTGAGCCTTGAGCTTTCAGCTTTGTGCTATTTTAAAGTAACCTAGATTGAGCGATTGTCGGATTTGCTGCAGATCCGCGAAAGAGGAATTCCCATAATAGTCGGCTATATGGGGATTCCTCTGACAAAGGAGATGCAGTAAATACGGCAATCCCGAAGGGTTTCAAAACTGGAAAGCTATAATCGACATAACTCCTTTTAATTTCATTGAAAGAATAATTTTACAGATTTTGAAACGCTCAATCTAGGAGTAAATCATCTGAATCGTACATGCATTAGGCTTAGGGATTAAACCTTGATAAAAAAGTTGACCACGCCTTCATGTTGGAGTAGAGAGGCGGGTGCATGTTGAAGTTTTGTGTGCGTTTTATTAATTACAAAAAATTTATCTGATATTTTTCATTATTTAGACCACAAAATTAAGTAATTCTGGAGGATTTTATGGCAATAAGAATCAGGCTTACACGCGGTGGACGCAAAAAAAGACCTTTTTACAGGGTTGTTGCTACAAATTCCACTTCCCCGCGGGATGGTCGTTTTCTGGAAATTTTAGGCACTTATGATCCTTTAAAGGACCCTGCCGAGTTCAAGATCAATAAGGATAAGCTGGACAAGTGGCTCAGCAGAGGGGCAGAGCCCAGCAATACGGTAAAGAGTCTTCTTCTTAAGGCTGCATCATCATAACAAGCTGCATCTGTAAGGGCATTGTTTTTGAATTTGCCCATTTGGAATTGAGCTTTATTTCAGAACATTTGTGTTTAATATCCTCAACCGGTTAGCAGAAGCGGAGATTCATTATGAAGGAGTTGCTGGAGCATATTGCCAGATCACTGGTTGATAACCCGGATGAAGTAGAAGTCAGTGAAATAGAGGGGCAGCAGACCTCTGTTCTGGAGTTAAAGGTTGCCAAAGAGGATATTGGCAAGGTGATAGGAAAGCAGGGGCGGACTGCAAGGGCCTTGCGCTCCATACTAAATGCCGCTGCCTCAAAGCTTAACAAAAGGGCAGTTCTTGAAATTCTTGAATAGATGCCTTTGCTGGCATGGTAAAAGATAAGAATGGCGGGTTTATCCCGCCTTTTTAGGTGGGGTGTCCTTGCACGTAGTGTACTTGTAAAGCTGGTCCATGTACTGTAATGCATGAAAATGCCGACCTGATCAGTATAGCCCGAATTTCAAGCCCGCATGGCATAAAGGGGGCGCTTAATGTACGGCCTTACGGTTCTGACCATTCATTTTTGTCCTATTCACGCTTTTTTATACCCACAGAAAACCGGGAATTTCAGGAGTACAGGGTTGTCTCTTCGCGACTAAAGAAACCTGGGAGCATTATCCTCGTCCTGGCCGGGGTAGATGACCGCAACCGGGCAGAAGAGCTTGCAGGTTCTGAAATTTACATCAAAAGGGATATGCTTCCTGAGCCGGATGATGATGAGGATTACTGGCAGGACCTTATAGGGCTCAGGGTGGTGACTCAGGATGGCAGTGCTGTGGGTGTTATAAAAAATATCCTGGAAACAGCAGGCCATGATATCTACGTGGTACGCTCTGAAAATGGCAAAGAGATTTTGATTCCTGCGGTCAAGGATATTGTAAGAGACGTGAACCTGGAAAAAGGTGTGTGTGTTATTGAGCCTCCTGACGGCCTGCTGGATGTGAATGCCTGAGCCAGAAAGGATCTTTCCCTGCGTTGCTTATTTCTCCAACAATTGCTCCCAATGATAATAGAGATCCTTACAATCTTTCCGGATTTTTTCAAATCTCCTCTCCAGGCCGGGGTTATCAGGCGGGCCATAGATGCCGGTATTATTGATTTCAGGACCATTGATCTCAGAGATTTTACCCACGACCGTCATCGCACTACAGATGACCGGCCCTTTGGAGGTGGGGAGGGGATGGTAATGATTCCTGGTCCTATATTTGATGCTGTGGATACCATCCGTGCCGCTGGCCCTGCCCCTTGCATAATCATGCTCAGTCCTGGTGGCAGGCTGCTTGATCAGGAATTGGCACGCAGCCTGTCAGAGAAGGAGAGACTGGTATTTATCTGCGGAAGATATGAAGGTGTTGATCACAGGGTGGTCCAGGGATGTGCAGATATGGAACTTTCCATTGGTGATTATGTGCTTTCAGGTGGTGAAACTGCTGCCCTTGTGGCGGTTGAAGTAATCACGCGTTTTGTCCCTGGTGTCCTTGGGTGTGATACCTCAGCGGAGAACGATTCGTTTTCAACCGGGCTTTTGGAGCATCCTCAATATACGAGACCAAGGGAGTTCAGGGGCATGTCTGTGCCCCAGGTTCTGCTAAATGGAAATCATGCAGAAATTGAGAGGTGGAGACGGAGGCAGTCTCTTAAGATTACTGCGGAGAGGCGTCCGGATCTGCTGAAACGCGCAGCGTTGTCACAAGATGACAGGAAGTATTTGAAAAAGCTAGGTATGTGGTCTGAATCATGATCTATATCGCCCTGGTTCATTATCCCGTCCTGAACCGCAGGGGAGAGACAATAGTTTCGGCTGTTACCAACCTGGATATCCATGACATAGCCAGGGCCTCTGCAACCTACGGCATTGCCGGGTATTTTATAATCACCCCGGTAGAGGAGCAGCAGGCACTTGTGCATGATTTGACTGCCCACTGGCTTAAGGGGGGCTCGCCAAACAGTGACAGAAAAACAGCCCTTTCCCTGGTGCATGTGGTCTCATCCATTGAAGAGGCAAGAAGCCGTATAGTTGAGGTCAGTGGTGCGTTGCCAAGGATCATTGCTACATCGGCAAGAATGCAGGAAAAGTGCATATCATGGCGAAGTCTGCGCAAGGATATAGA
>JALWJV010000202.1 GCA_026996955.1 Deltaproteobacteria bacterium | reverse complement strand
GTGCTGCGCGAACCGCAGCCTTTGCATCCTCAAGAGGTCCCTTATCACCCAGACGCCACGGGTTTCTGACTATCTCCTGAAGGGCATTCTGGAGTGCCAGGGCCTTTTCAGCCTGAGAAAGCCCATGTTTTGCCTCAACAGAAAGGGGATCAAGCTTAAGTGCCCTGCGAAAACCCTGAATGGCCTGCTGCCACTGTTCCTTGCTTAAGGCATTCCGGGCTGCCTGCAAAGAACGATTAAATTCTGCTGCCTTTCGTTCTGTTTCAATCCTCGTGGAAAGTTCCCCTGCAGCGCTATCATCAGGAAATATGGCACGGGCCTCTGCCACAGCCCTGGAGGCTGAGTTATATCTGCCTGCCGCAAGATCAGACATTGCCCTTCCCATAAGTTTTGAAAACCGCTGCCGTTGTGCCTGCTCCCTCGCCTGTTCAAGCAGATCACGTGCGGTGGAACATTCCGGATCTATCTCAAGGGCCTTTTTGAACACAGCCTGGGCGGCATCAAAATCCTTTTCTTTTTCAAGTAACGCCCTGCCCTTTAATATCATCGCATGGACAGTGTCTATGGTCTCAGCCCGTTTTATCCCTTTAAGGGCAATGGTATTATCGGGATCAATGGCAAGTGCCTTTCTGAAATGTCTGACCGCTTCCGGCCCATCTCCACTTTCAAGTGCCTGGCTGCCTGCCTTAATTGAGGCAGAAAGGATATCCTGGCGGGAGGCGCGAATCCGGTAAATTATGGTAATTGCCTGCTTGAAAGAGGAGACCGCCCGGCTGAACTCCTGCCTTTCCATCTGTTCTGATGCCTTGGATGCCACATCAAGGGCACGGGCATAATCCGCCTCTCCGTAAACAGGCATGTTTTCAAGCTCAGCCTCAGCCTTTTTCTCGTACCATTCCTGACGCATCTCAAAGGCGAGGTTTCTGGCCTCATCTTTTCCAACTTCTTGTTTTACGGTTTCACTTTTTACGGCTTGAACAGGGGCAGCAGCATTTCCCCCTGCATCTTTTTCCTGCTGTTCAGGGAAGTTCGCCTTGGAGGCAGCAGCATCCTTGTTGTGAGAAATGGACTCATCAGCATTGTTCCGGGTTTCAATCACATGGGGAAGCCACAACAGCTCATAGGCTGCAACTGCTGCCAGTACAAGCACCAGTGCTGCAAAAAACCATGTCAGTCTCTGTTTGCCGCTTTTATCTGAGGGTGGCTTACTATCCGGAGGTGTAAGGGAATCTGGCGGTACGAGCTGCGGATTATTACTCATAAAAGACTGGTGCTAATATGACTGATCAACGGCATGGTCAGAGAGAGTGTTGACCTGTGAGGCGTTATCATCCATTCCGGCATGGTCAGTATTGATCTCAGGCCCAAGGATCAGAGGCAGATCATCCACTGCTCCCCTCTCTTCATGATAAATCTTTCTTAAAAGCCTGCGCCACTCTGCATACTGCTCCCTGGCCGTTCCTGTAAGGCGGACTGTCTCTCCGTGCACTTCCACAACAAGCGGCGTTGCATCTGCGGCAAACGATTCCCCAAGCTCCTTCAGGACCTCTACGTTCATCTCTGCCTCCTTGCGCTTTTCATAGCCACTGTAAACAGCTGCAGCCCCGCCTGCTGCCATAATCCCCCTTACCGGGGCAAGTATCCTGCTGGCGTCCTCACCGCCTATGGCACCAAGTGCCACTGCCCCTGCAATGGCAGCAAAACCCATGACCTGCCGGGTAAATGCCTCATCCTTGATCTTTCGTATTGCCCGGAGTTCTTCAGCACGGTTCTTTCTCCAGTTCTGGTAGGGTGTCCAGAGCCTGGCATAGGAGTTATCATAATAACTGCTAAGTGTGTCCATAAGCATCTCATCCCTGGCACGTATTGCCCTGATACGGGCAAGCATGGGATCATCCTCTGCAGGAAGGGATACAAGATGATAAATACCGTCTTCATCCTGCCTGTAATACCGGCTGAACACATCCTTCTCCATGGATGCGGCATAGCGAATCTCTGAAATTTTCCGTATCCTGCCTATCTCTTCAGGACTTAACTGGTGCCGAAACTTAATCAGATCATTGGCAATGGCATTAAACATGTCCTGAAATACATCCTTTTTTTCAGGCTTTATACCCTGCCTGTCTTCCGGTTTCGCCACTTCCGAATAGGTCTTGTCAAGCCAGACCCGATTGGTGGCATCCCTGGCAACTATTGTTATGACCAGTTTTTCTCCATCTGAATATTCAATCCTGCCGGCAATATTAAGCTCTGCCTGTTCCTGATCATCGTCACCGCCTGGTGACCGGTCTTCTGCCTGTTCCTCTGTCTCTTCTCCCTCTACGCCTGCCTCCTGCCTGGGAACAACCCATACCGACCCCCAGTATCCTGTATTCTGGAGTGTATCCTTTAGCTGAACAGGGAGAAAAATTGCCTCTGCCTCCCTTATTTCCTGGGAAAGCCCGGCACGTTCTTCCTCATCCTCAGGAAGCTCGCCAGGGTCAAAGACCTGAATGGTAACATTAAGGAGCTGATTCTCCGGAATTTCACTCCTGGCAGTAACAGCGGAAACATCCTCCTTTACAGCCATGCTGCCATGCCCTGCGCATCCACCAAGGGCACAAAGCACCAGCAGGAGCACTGAGCAGCATGCGCTTTGAAAAAACCTTTGAAAAAAGGCATGAACTGGCTTATGAAAAATGCTTCGAATCATTCGAATCAACGGTTTTCCTCTTTATACTTCCAGTATTCTTCCCAAAGCTTTTTCTTAAGCTCAGGATCTTTTTCCCGTTCAGCAGCCTCTCTAAGCTGCCTAGCAACTATATCATCATCCTCATAAATGGATTTGGCTGCCCCCTGATCAGGAGCTCCCCTGGAACCCTGCCCTGAAACACCTCTCTGCCCAGCTCCGGCCTGCTGTATTCCATAACGCCCGTCACCGCTGCCAGCACCCTTTCTTTCTGAACCATCCTGAGCAGCACGCCTGCCAGGGTTCTGTACCCCTTCACTTCCAGCTGCCCCCTGCTGTCCCTGTTCTCCTCCTGCACCAGAGGCAGTCTGAACAGCTTCCTCACCACCCTGTTGCCCGCCAGTTCCTGAGCCAGCACCAGAGCCATTTTGATACTGGCCTCCACCGCCTGGGCCTGCGCCACCTGATGCTCCCCCACCTCCTGCATAAGCGGCTTCTGTATCTCTGGGCCTGTCAGCAGCAGCCTTTTTCTGTTCACCTTCAAGAAACTCGTCAAACTTGCCTAGTGACTCCACAAGCTCCCTGTCTGCCGATCTTATCCTCTGGGAGGTGGATGGAAGTACGGGAGTTTCATAGCCTGGAAGCATGGAATCAGGGGAAGGGCATGGCAGTGATGCAATAAATGCCTTGCCATGTTCTGATACAGCACGAGCACAAAGCTCCCTTATTCGTGAATCAAGATACCTTAGATACCTGGCATCATTGCTGGACAAATCATCTTTACCCTGCCCCGGTTGCGAAGCCATCTTCTTTTTTTCATGGTCAAGGGCTATAATTTCCCTGATAATTGGGTCATGGGAAAACTTGCCAGGAGATGACACGCCGCTCCCAAGGGATTTGCCCCTGGAATTATCCCAGGAGTTGGACGATGAAAAAGCTGCAACGGATGGTACTTGCAGCAGTGACATGATGACTGCCAGGGCAGAAACAAGAAAAAAACTCTTTTTGCAGTTGCCAGCAGCCCGGGACAGCAAAGAGATTATTAGCGGATTTACTGAAGTAAGCACAGTATAATCTTAAAGCCTGTTGGGACTTTATGCAACAAATCGCATAAACTGGGCAATAAATACAGGCAGAACGTATATAGGCCATACAGTTAATCTCACTAACTATCTATTATCACAATATAAAAGGAGAAGCAGCACATGAAAAGCTACCACAAGGAACTCTGGTTTGAAGTGCCGACACGCAGGGCATTCATAAACATAACACCACAGGTAGAGGCATGCCTCAGGGAAAGCGGAGTAAAGGAAGGTCTGTGCCTGGTTAATGCCATGCACATAACCGCCTCAGTATTTATCAATGACGACGAATCCGGCCTGCACCATGATTATGAAGTCTGGCTCGAAAAACTTGCTCCCCATGAACCTGTATCACAGTACAAACACAACGGTTTTGAAGACAATGCCGATGCACACATGAAAAGACAGATAATGGGACGGGAGGTTGTGGTTGCCATTACAGAGGGAAAACTCCATTTCGGGACATGGGAGCAGATCTTCTACGGAGAGTTTGACGGTCGCAGAAAAAAAAGGGTGCTGGTAAAAATCATAGGGGAATAACATGTCACACTATAAGGCAAACACCCAAAACTGCATCAGCAACTCACCATGAAATCAGGGCACCCTCTTATTAAAGCCATGGACAGACCTGGCAAAGACTATCTGACAGTTTTGTTAGGGATACCGGTTT
>JALWJV010000201.1 GCA_026996955.1 Deltaproteobacteria bacterium | reverse complement strand
CTTACATGCTGGTCCTGCCACAGGACTTCCGCCCACTTTGCAGATTCCAGAGAAACACCGTCTGTTCCAGCAAATCTGGTTGATATGAAACCTATCCGTTCGCCCATGATCTCCCTTTTTCCATTCTGTTACCCTTACAATCCCTGGAGGCTGTTTCTTATTCTTATCATTACCCTCTTGCCTGTCCAGTCATGCAAGAGATTAAAATAACACAATTTATTGATTTACCATGCTTTTTTCTTTTCGACATTTCCCATTTTTTCTTAAAAATAGCATACTTCCCATTTCGATCAAAATATCTTAAAGTGTCTTCCCGGTTATAGAACTTATAGAAACTCCTGTATTTTCAATAACCGATGGGTAAAGAGAAAGAAAATCAACAGAATTTATTTTCATTTTTAAACCGTTTTTACCATTCAGGGAGTTTTTTGGCATAATCCAGGCCAAAAATTTCCAAAGCACAACGGCATATTTTTTGCTTTTCGATATATATTTTTATTTTTATTAACCATTAAAGGGAGGAGTATTCTATGAATTCAATCATCAAAAAAGGTTTAATGGTAGTAACCTTACTTGCCTTTACCTGTATGGCGTCAGTTGCCACAGCATCAATGGTTGCCCTTCATCAGGGTGCAAATGATCCGACTACCGAGGGCTGGACAGGAAACGGCTTTGGCAATGCTGGTCTAGTGGAAGGAGCAAAAGACACCGGCGACCCATCCACTAGTGCATGGTTTATTAATGACAAAAGCGAAAATTTCGGTTCATCAAAAAGATATCTTTACTACCTCACAGAAGATGAAAAAACAGAAGCCGCTACTGGCTGGGCGTTGAGTGCCAGGATAAACCTGTTAGATGGAAGTGGAGCACCCCCTCTAAGCGGTGAGCTTTTGGAGAACTACAAAACCCCCAATATGGCTGTAATGGTGGAATTTGCCACAGACACAACTGCTTACCGCATGGATTTCGGTCTGGACGATTACAATAATCCGGTTGTAATGCTCCAGGATGGATGGGCAGGTGATCATTCCCAAGGAAATAGTTATATTGTTCCAACCGATGGCTTTCATGAATATACCTTAATATTCCAAAACGACGCTGCAAGTCTGCTGGTTGACGGAGTTGAGGTGTTAAGCGGATACACAGGTTCTACTAACAATGTACATGCAAATAGGGTAGCATGGGGTGCCTTTTTCGATGGCAGCCTTGGAGGGGCGGAATACAATATAGTGAAATTTGAAACCAGCCCGGCAAATCCTGTACCGGTACCAGGCTCTATATTCCTGCTCTCAGGCGGCCTGATTGCCGGACTGATCTTCAGGATGAAAAGAGCCAAGTAAGCAATAAATGACCTTTAAGAAACCATGGGCGAATGGCAACATTCGCCCTTTTTTGTTCAGCTTCCAGTTTATGGTTCCCAACCAGGAGATTGTACACCAGCCCTTTGAAACTCCTTCTACTTTGAGCCTTGAGCTTTCAGCTTTGAGCTATTTTAACTCTGCATACCTGGCAATCCTGAACCCAACAAAGTCCGTTGCCTTGCTCCCGAACGTCCTGTAACTCAGGCGAAGCTCTGTAATAGAACTGTCCTGCCAGCTTGAACCCCGTATTACATGATGGGTCCCTGACTCCGGGCCCAACGGGTCATTATTTTGGGATGAATAGGCAGGAGAATAGAAATCATGGCACCATTCAGAAACATTGCCGCCTATGTCGAACAGACCTGGACGATTAGGGCTGAAGCTTCCAGGCGGTGCGCTTACCGCATATCCATCGTGATAGCCATCAATAATCACTGCCAGCATTCCACGGGCTGATTCATCGGCAAAATTTCCGCTTTTATCCTTTGGAGGGTAGCCCCCGGGCCAGGGATACTTGGCCGGGGAAGTATTGCCCTCTATCCTTGCGGCATATGCCCACTCTGCCTCTGTTGGCAGGCGATATCCCGTATTTGGCGGCTGAGAAACGGTTATTGTCTTTCCATCATCCCTGTAAAACAGGGGAAGGCCCTGTTTTCCAGAAAGAAAATTACAGTATCTTGCTGCATCTTCCCAGGTGACATTTACAACAGGCTGCTTGTCACCATCAAGGGTATGGCCGGAAAAACTCCCTGATGAATGCCCTGATTTGAACCGCCGAAACTCCCCATTTGTTACCTCGTATGCCCCTATAAAAAAAGGTCTTGAAAGCTCCACCTTCCGAAGCACCTCATTGGTCCTTCGCCCCTGCTCCCGTCTGGATGAGCCCATCATAAACGGGCGAGGCGTAATGAGAATCATCTTTCCCGCAAAGGCAGATGATTTCTTAAGAGCCTTCTCCCTTTTGGCAGCAGCAAAGGTCTTAAGCCGTAAGGATACAGTCTGAACACCTCCCTGAAGCAGGTTTATCTTTCTTGAGGCAGTTACGTATCCATCTGCCCTTGCCTCAATCACGTGGGGCATTGCCCTGAGCCGGAATTTACCCCCATTTCTGGCCTGCTTTCTGCCGTCAATAAAAAGCTCTGCCCTTTCAGGTTCAGTTCTGACAAATATCGTTCCATACACAGGCTTGAGCTTAAACTCTATATTTTGTCTCACACCGGACTTAACCAGAACACTACTGCCCTGTGATGCAAAGCCTGGGGCAGTAACTGTAATCTCATGGGTTTTCCCTGCCTCCACCTCTTTTTCAAGAGGCAGTTTGCCAACAAAAACCCCGTCAATGGCTACAAGTGCCCCCTCAGGTTCTCCTGTAATTTCAAGCGTGGCAGGAACAGGTTTTAATTTGATTTCATTCAGGTTTTTGTGCTCCCCTGAAGATATGGAAACCTTAAACGTACAGGGAAGGTATCCTGGATGGGACAGGAGAACATGGTGAGTTCCTTCAGCTATTTCAAGAAGTGCCGGGGTATGCATTCCAAGCTCCTGCCCGTCCACCAGGATTTTTGCCCCGGAAGGCTCGGATATCACGTTCAGATAACCCCATGCAGGCTCAAGCCTTAGTTGAAAGCTCTGATGAACACCCTTTCCCTGTACAATAATCTCCTGTTCAGCATCCCGGTATTTTTCAAGACTTGCCCTGACTTTGTGCCTTCCCGCAGGAACTTCAAGCCCCTTTACAGGTGTGACCCCAACTGATGCACCGTCTATTTTGATGTCAGCGCCATTAACAGGCTCAGAGGTAAAATCCACCACTCCAGGAAGAGGGATCATGGACAGGGTAAACTCTTTTCTGTTTTCCCCCAGGTCTATAACTGCATTCAGGGGTTCATACCCCTCTTTTTGAGCCTTAACACCGTATCTGAAGGGCAGCCCCACATAGCGGCCTGAAATCTCTATCACTGGAAAAGGACCACTGAAGGATATTGAATCAGGCACCGGCGAGATATTCAGGTAAAATGGCCGGGCAAAAATGATCACAAGTGCGCAGGCCAAAAGGAGGGGCAGCAGGAAAAAAGCAATTTTTGTCACAAATGGCCTGTGGCTCTCTTGATGCCCTGAATAATCTGCAGAAACACGGGGGAGAGAGTTCAATGAAGGGGGAGATTCACCTGGAGGTTCCGGGGCTTCTGCCTGCAATTTATGGTCATCCTTTTCTGCAGACACCACCCTGATTGTTACCACATCACCGGAAATATCAAAAACAATGGCTTCATTGCCAATACGGGTAACATCCCCTGATTTTATCCACACCGATGCCCTTACCCGCTCCCGGTTATGGAATATCTCCACACTGTCTGAAACTGGCTGAAGGAAAAGGTGACCATGATCCTCACCAATATAGCAGACGTCATGATCAACCCCTTCAAGCCTGATGATACTTGCCTCAGAGCCTCCTACAGCAAGGGGAAGGTCATATTTTTTTGGGCCTGTGGCAGCGCCGTCTTTGATTATTTCAAAATAGCGGTGCATTTTTATCTATCGGGTATGTGTATCCCAAAACAGAATTTTACGGTGCGAAATGCGCACCCTACATACTTAAGGGGCAAAGGTGTACTCCCTGTACTGCAAGTCCCTGCCAACGCATCACATCTATTAATCTGTGAGGTAACTGTTCAGCGTATTTATTTAATGAAGGTTGGTAAATGGTCTTGTTTTTCCGTTCCGGAGAACAATTTCTTGTTTTTCTAAGGCTTGCTTCGCCAAAATCGCGAAACTCGCTCGTTCCTCGCTCAGACAGACGCGATTTTTATGGCTGCGCTTCGCCAAGAAAAACTACGAAATTGTTCAAAGTCACTCCAAAACAAGACCATTTACCACGCTGCACAGATACTCTGTGAGTAGATACCGCCTACAAAATTTTCTCCGTACACTTAACTCTAATCTGCTTTCCATCTGCGCCGGGAGGAATCCTGACCTTCAGCAGCACATCCCTGTATCCCTCTCTCATGCCTGAAACAGTATAAATGCCTGGCCTAAGCCTTAAGCTTCGTCTTTTGAACTTT
>JALWJV010000200.1 GCA_026996955.1 Deltaproteobacteria bacterium | reverse complement strand
GGTATGGACAGGGATGCCTGGCGCATGCTCCTTGGGCAGAGATGGTCTGAAAGGTATGACCATTTTGGTTATGCATTGGTGGATTCAGGGCGGTACGTTGGTTTCCTGGGTACGTTTTTCCGTGATGTGGAGCTGAATAACAGCCCACACACCATCTGCAACCTGTTTTGCTGGTATGTGATGGAGGAGTACAGACAGCAGAGCCTTCTGCTGATGCTTGCGGTGCTCCGTGAGCCGGACCTGACCATCACGAGCCTTACCCCGTCTGAAGAGGCAAGCCTTGTGCTTAAACAGTTTCGCTTCTCCATGCTTGAAGACAGCGTGTTTGTAGTACCGCTAACTCCTGTTCCGTCCCTTTCCCGTGGTTACCGCATTGTTCACAGCAGAAAAGAGATGGCTGAGCTGCTTGATGATGAAGAGCGCCTGCTTCTTGAAAGGCTTGGAGATGCGTGGTGCAGCCACCTGGTGGTTCAGGATGTGAGAAATCCTGAAAATTACTCCTACGTGGTGTTCAACAGGGTCAGAAAGAGGGGGGTGCCCTTCACTCAGGTTTATCATGTGAGTAACGTGAAGATATTCAGGAAGAATCTTGTCAGGCTTGGATGGACATTTTTTCGTCTGAACCACACCCTGTTCACTGTGATTGACAGACGCCTGCCAGGAGGTGCGCTGCCGTTTCCAGCCCTTGGCTACAGGCTTCGTTATCCCCGGCTGTTTCGTTCTGATGTGCTTAAGCCCGGAGACATAGATAACCTCTTTACAGAGATGATGTTTTTAAGGGCAGTGTAGCCAAATGAAACATGCCCTTATAAGAACCATCATAAAGTTCTTCAGAATAACCCGTGTCTACCGCATCCTGTGTCCTGTTTACAGGGGGGAAGGGGTGATCCTTGGCATGCATCGAGTAGTTCCGGCCAGTGAAAAGCCCCGCATTGCCGCAAATTCCAGGATAGAGATAACTCCGGAGTTTCTTGAAGAACTCATCCTGTTTTTCAGGGGCATCGGGTATGAAATTATATCCCTGGGCCAGGTTTATGAGCGCCTTAACCTGCCAAAAGGGGCAGAAAAGCCATTTGTCTGCTTCACTTTTGACGATGGTTATGTGGATGTTTGCAGGACTGCCCTGCCAATATTTGAAAAGTATGATGCGCCATTTGTCGTATATGTGGTTACCACCTTTGCAGACAGGAGTGCAGTCCTCTGGTGGTACATGCTGGAAGACCTGGTGTTAAATCATGATGTGCTTGATATACGCATAAGGGGCAGGGATTATTCATTCAAATGCCCGGGACATGACCAGAAAGAGGATGTTTTTAACAGGATAAGGTCAATTCTGATGGATCTTCCGCAGACTGAGCTTTCCGCAGAAGTTAAGGCCCTGTGCGCACCCTTTGGCATCCTTCCTGAGCATTATGTGAGCCAGTTGATGTCATGGAAGCAGGTGTCAGAACTTGCCCGACATCCCCTTGCAACAGTAGGGGCCCATACGGTGCACCATTACAACTTGAGCATGCTTTCCACAGAGGATGAGGTGGAGCGGGAAATCCTGGAGTCAAAAAGATTGATTGAGAATAAGACAGGCAGGAAGGTGTTTCATTTTGCCTATCCCTTTGGCTCAAGGGAAGAGGTGGGCAGACGTGAAATAGAGGTTGCTTCAAGGTGTGGTTTCCATACGGCAGTTACAGTGCGTGAGGGAGCCATATTCCCGGGGCACAAGAGATATACAGAGGCTCTGCCCAGGATAGAGATTACCGGGCGCTACCAAGACATAACCCTTGTTGACATGAGGAGATGCGGCACTGTATCGCTGATGCGGAACGGTTTTAACCGGCTGGTTACACTGTAACCTTGTATGTTAATGCCTTACCAACCCTCAGCAAGCTCCCCGTGCTGGCTCCAGTGCATTATCCCGAACCTGCCCGGCCCGGGTTTTGCCCAGTAGATAACATATCTTGTTCCCTGCCACTTCATCTGCAGGCAATATGCCTGTCCCGGACGGGCGCCTCCCCTTGTTGCCCCCTGCATGAGTTCCAGGAGCGGTGGGGCAGCGTAGGCTGTGTTGATTCCGCCTGTTTTGTTATAGACTGTGAGCAGGTCTATGAGGCTTCCTGTCCAAACCTCCTGGACATCTTCCCCTTCGGTGTCCTCGGTCCCCTCCTGAGGGATCCAGTGCAGAGGTCCGTAGAACAGGTCAAGGTCAATGCCTCGCACAAGCAGCAGTTCCTGGAGCAGCAGGAATGGCCTGTTTGCTGCCCTGTAGGGTGGAATCAGGTCATTATAGAATGCGTCTTCAGCACCATCAGGCCGCGGTATGTTGTCCTTGTCCCGCCAGTCAAGGATTCCTTCCGTGATTTCAAGCGCCTTCTGGTCGTCCTCCCCTGTAAGTGATGCAAACAGGCCTTCAAGCTGTTCCTCGCTGGCCTTGTTGATGTCAAGCTTTCCGCTTTCGTCCTGGAGCACAAATTCCATATCAATGTCACCGAACTTGACAGTGTATGGAATACCATCCGGATAGATCCTTACCTCACCCTCCAGCAGGGCATTTTCTTCTTCCTGATCCCGGGTAGCCCCAGGCGGCGGGGTTTTCAGTGCTGCCAGGCGGAGAAGGGAGTAAACTGCCTCCCTTCCCTGAAGTTCGTTCCATGCTGCCTGTCCCACATTACGCCTGATACGTGCCTCAACAGCGTAGTAGCCTCCAATAACGGTCAGCATTGCAAGTACCCACAGTACCAGCACCAGCACAGCGCCTGATTCATTATCAATATTTTTTGCAGGACTGTTATGCACGAAGTTCATGTTATCTGCGAAACAGGGTCTTCTGCCGCACTGTTTTCCATTCAGGTATTTCAAAAAAAGCTGAAACCGTGCGTGAATTTTCAGTGTTCTCATTTTTCAGTTCAAGGACCATGCCCACGGCCTTTGGGATACTCTTGTCCCTGAACCAGGCGGTGGGCCAGTCCTGGATCCTGTCTATCTCAACATCGTCGTTGTTTGCAACATAGGAGAACGAAACAGAACTTATGCCAGGCACAAGGGAGACCTCCCAGCCCTGTTCACGCAGATCACCTATCTCGTCCGGATCCGGGGTGGTTCGCAGGTTCATTTTTATTTGTTTGTAATTGGTAACTATCCGCTGCGCATACATTAGGGTATCATCACCGTCCAGGAACCTGTAAATTACAAGGAATATTCCACCTGCCTGTGCCCCCATGGGTGTATATGTTGTGGTAAAGATGAGCTCGTCTTCCTCCCCGGAGAACCGGCTGTACCTGGCAAGTTCACCGACCCCGGGCCTTACTGCCATGAGAAGCTGTTTGCCCAGCAGCCCCTGTATTGCAGCCACTGCAACCATGTGCCTGTTGTTCTCATGGCCCCTGATCCACGCCCTGAGCCCTGTTTTAAGCGCCATTGAGAGTATGACAATGATAACTGCAACAAGGGTGATGGAGATCAGGAGCTCCAGCAGTGTAAATCCTCGTTCTGTTTTTGCAGGGATATACATCTGGTTTTTACTGTCTGCCTGCATTGGCCCACAGGGTAAGGACAAAGGGGCGGATGTTGCCTGGGGGGGTTATTTTGAGTGTAACTTCAAGGAGTTCAGGGATTTCGAACCCCGCTGTTTCTTCGTTCTGGTTATCTTCGTATTCACCACCCTGGTCACTTATCTGCAGCACAAGCTCCCTTGATTCAAGGGAGTAGCTCCAGCCTTCAAGCCCGGCGATATCCCCTGAATCAGATTCCGGAAACCCGTCAGGGTCATTGTTGTACTGGAAAAGAATGGCCTTTGCCGCTGAAGCCGCCTGCCTGGCAAGGTCTCCACGGAATGCCTGCCTGTGGCCAAGGGCAAAGGAAGAGAGGAGGACACCAAGTGCTATGCCGGTTATGGCAGTTGCAACAAGCACCTCCATCAGCGTAAAACCGTATTGATTAAGGCAAGGCTCCCTGTTTTTCAAGGAGTTCGGGCCCACAAAAGATCCTGTTTTAAGGCAGATTTTTCTTGAAAAACGGATCATGAGGATCGTTCCAGCCTGATAATTCCAAGCAGTTTGTCCACTGTGATCTTGTCAACAGTTCCATCTGTCCACTTTATGTCTATTTCACCGCCGCTTGAGCTGCCATCAGGGTAAAAGATGATACCTGTTTCCGTATCTGAAATGTCTGCAATCCCCTCACCTTCAATCTGCAGGGTTTCTGGTATATCTTTCCAGTGCCTGTGGTTAATGCTGTACCGGCGTTCCTCCCCGTCAATTATCAGTGCCGCTGCCCTGCCGCTTCCAAGGGCAGATGCCTTTGCCCGGGTCATGTCTTCCTGAAAGCCCTGTACAAATCTCTTTTCTTCTGATTTAAGCATGCCGCTTGAAACAGCGATAAAGACCAGGGAGCTGAAGAGGCTCACAAGCACAAGCACAACCAGAAGCTCAATCAGTGTA
>JALWJV010000199.1 GCA_026996955.1 Deltaproteobacteria bacterium | reverse complement strand
AGCGATTGTCGGATTTGCTGCAGATCCGCGAAAGAGGAATTCCCATAATAGTCGGCTATATGGGAATTCCTCTGACAAAGGAGATGCAGTGAATCCGGCAATCCCGAAGGGTTTCAAAAGTTGAAGGGTATGATATATGTAACTCCTTTTAATATCGTATAAAATCATTTCTTCAAGCTTTTGAAACGCTCAATTCAGGGCTGAATTAAAGTTTAATACGCTGAAAGTATAGCTTCCAATTTGTTATGGCACAAGTTTTCACCGCTTAAACTTTCATGACATGGGGTCTGTCACTGTGTACATGAAAGTCAGCTCAAGGCCGGAAGCAATAAAGCAAACATGGCACCTTTCCTGCATGCTGAACAGAGATCAAATTTCTTGTACAGCAACAGTTTAGATGTTAGTAAAAAGTCCTGGTATTTTCACTGCAGACATACACTAAAATGCATAATCTTAAACCTGAAAAATCAGACCAAACCTCCATAATCATCAATGAAAATTGGTGCAAGAGATGTGGGATCTGTTCAAGTTTCTGTCCGGCAGGTGTATTCCAGACAGACGATTTTGGCCTGCCCTCCCCTGTCAATACCAAAAAATGCACAGGCTGCATGATGTGTGTTGTCCTTTGCCCGGATTTTGCCGTTGAAGTGATCCTGCCATGAACTCCGCTCCAAAACATCCAGAACAGCCAGACATCCGTCTGATGCAGGGAAACCGTGCCTGTGCCGAGGCTGCACTTGCGGCGGGGATGCGTTTTTTTGCAGGCTACCCAATAACTCCATCATCAGAGATTGCCGACTTCCTGGCATCCGCACTCCCCAGGCACGGAGGAAGCTTCATACAGATGGAAGACGAGATTGCCAGCATGGGCGCGGTCCTTGGTGCATCCCTTACAGGAGTCAAGGCCATGACAGCCACGTCAGGCCCTGGCTTTTCCCTTAAACAGGAACTTATCGGTTATGCTGCCCTGTGCGAGATACCGTGTGTTATCGTGAATGTACAGAGGGGCGGGCCTTCCACAGGTCTTCCAACATCACCTGCCCAGAGTGATGTAATGCAGTCAAAATGGGGGTCTCATGGTGACTATCCAATGGTGGTTCTTGCACCCTCATCTGTTAAGGAAACCTATGAACTTACCATCCAGGCATTTAACTTTGCCGAGATGCTGCGTACCCCTGTTATCCTCCTGTCTGATGAAATTGTAGGACACCTTTACGAAAAGATTACCATTCCGCCACCAGAGGCTGTCCCAGTCATAACCCGCAGATCGCCCAGGGTTGCGCCAAATGCCTCATATAAACCGTATCTTCCCAATGAACCTGACCTGGTGCCTGACATCCCGGACATTGGCACAGGCTTTCACTTTCACACCACCGGGCTTATTCATACACCAGACGGTTTTCCCACACGGGAGCCAGAAGAGGTAAGGGCACTTATTACCAGGCTTCATGACAAGATTAACTCACGCAAACATGAAATTTGCCTTTATGAAGAGAGGAACACCGGGGATGCAGAACTCATTCTTTGTTCATTCGGCGCCTCCAGCCGTTCATGTTTCCAGGTTGTGAAAGATGCCAGGAAGGAGGGCAGAAAGATCGGTGGTATCGGGCTTAAGACCCTGTGGCCATTTCCTGACTTTATTTTCAATGAACTGTTCTCCAGTGTGAAGACCATCCTTGTGTGTGAAATGAACTGCGGCCAGATTATCGGCGAGGTGGAAAGGGCATGTGAGGGCAGGTGCAGGGTTGAAGGGCTTGGTAAGTGCACCGGGACAATGATTACACCGTCAGAAATAGAGAATGCAATCAAACGGATTAAGTGAAATAAAACATTTGCTCAGGCCCCACAGACTGCCGCACATCTGGTGTCCTGGATGCGGAAACGGCATTATTACCCAGGCGTTTCTAAGGGCGGTCAGGAGACTCGACCTTGATCCTGACAGGATCTGTGTTGTCTCTGGCATAGGCTGCTCGTCTCGGGTGGTGGAGTACCTTGATTTTGACACTGTTCATACTGCACACGGACGCGCCATACCATTTGCAACAGGCATTAAAATTGCCCGCCCTGAACTCAATGTTGTTGTACTTGCCGGTGACGGCGATATTGCCGCAATAGGCGGCAACCACTTTATTCATGGTGCCCGCCGCAACATTGACATAACAGTAATCATCTTTAACAACTCCAACTATGGCATGACAGGAGGCCAGTACTCCCCCCTTACCCTATTTGGAGAAAAGGCTACTACCGCCCCTTACGGCATGGTGGAACAGCCCTTTGACATGTGTGAACTTGCCAGGGGAGCCGGGGCAACTTTTGTTGCGCGCTCCACAACGTGGCATGCAGAAAAACTTGTTGACCTCATTGTCCAGGGCATGGAACACAGGGGATTCAGCTCAATAGAGGTGATAACAGGCTGTCATGTCAATTACGGCAAGAGAAACCGCCGGGAAACCGCGGTAAAGATGCTCCTGTGGCAGAAGGAGCATTCAGTCTCTATTGAAAGATTTCGCTCCATGACAGAAGAAGAGCGGAAAAAATACTTTCCCATTGGAATTATTCACTCTGAGACAAGGCCGGAATACACTGAAGAATACGCTAAAATTGCCAGGATCAAATGTGATGACAGATAAAAACCAGGCATCCTGCAATGTCCCGGAAGGGCGTTTTGAAATAGTAGTCAGCGGTTCAGGCGGTCAGGGAATCATTCTGGGAGGAAAACTGCTGGCAGAAACCGCAGCGGTGCACAGCAACAGGCAGGCTGCCATGACTCCATGCTATGGCCCTGAAGTTCGGGGGGGAGTCTCCACGGCAGAACTGATTATTGACTCAGAGCCCATCAACTACCCGAAAATTACCCGTCCCAATGTGATGATTGCCATGTCCCAGCAGGCCATGGATAAATACGGCCGGGCCGTTGATGCCTGCGGGCTGGTAATTGTAAACACTTCATTGATAGATACGGTCCCGGACCACTTCCGGAATGTGTTTGCCGCGCCACTTACGTCAGTTGCCATAAAGGAGCTCAAGACACCGGTTGTGGCAAACATGATTGCCCTGGGAGCCCTTGCTGCCATAAGCGGGCTTATCTCTGCCGGGGCACTGAAACACACAATCAAAAAATACGTGCCCCCAAAAGTGCTTGATGTGGACAGGAAGGCGGTGGACAGGGGGGTGGAGCTTGCTCGGAAATCCGGTTTCTTATGGGGGCTTGTGTAATGGTCTGACTATGTTCTTAAAGACTGATCATTTTTTCGCCGCACCCTTTTCCTCGGCTTTCCCTTCTCCAGGGTGGCAAAGGGATTATAGGCATGCTCTTTCATGCACTCCTGCAATACATTCAGATAGCCTGTAAGCGAGAGCACTGCCACCCACTTTCCAATGGCCACGCCCTCGCCCCTGCCCTTTTCCATGTTCAAAAGAGTGGTTACTGACATGCCGGCACGGGCTGCAAGCTCCTCCTGCGTAATATTCATCTCCAGGCGTGCCTGGCGAATTATAGTACCAAGATCACTTAAGAACTCCCTCTCCTCAGGAAGCAGAAGCGCCATTTTTTATCCTCCCGAGCCTCTTTTTTACTGCTGCACAGAGCTGACCTGTACCTGAGATGGTTGAAATATTTTCAAGATATGTATTAGACAGCACCAGGGCACGTTCTATCTCATCCTCTACTTTTGCCGCAGGCACTCCAAGTTTCCTGCCGGCCCTTTTCAAGTCCTGCATGCTAAAATCAGTCAACCGCCCGGATATTGGCATTGTATGACTATCCATTCCCCACAGATTGCCTACCAGATCATAGGCAGGAGAAAACCGCCACCCATTTCCCTGATCTCTTACAATAGAAAAATTCTTCAAATGATCATCAGTATTTACCATAAGGCAGTTCACCAGGAGATGCCGGAAGAACAGCAACATGTCAAGAACGGGCTCAGATGAAATACGACGGAGATAGACACCAATTGCCTCATAACCAAGTTGCGCCTGTTCCATGCCTCCTGCAAGGGTACGGAAACTGATAAGTCCACGCCTCCCCATAAACGGCATAGCATCCTGGTCAACAACATCAAAGCGCCGTAAGGCCAGGGAGGCAGTGTCTCCACGTTGAATAATCCGTGCTTCCGGTACAGGAAGCCCCATTGATGTGGCAAACCTTATGCCTTCGTACTCAACAAGCGCGTTCACCCTGCGGTCAGGATCAAGGCGGGAAGGAAATTTGACCAGCCAAACCACACCATTATCATCAACAAACGAGGCCTTGGGCCTGGCTCCTCCGGCACTGGTGCCTGAAACCGCAAGATAACGAAATACCGCCTCGGCATCCCTCATCTCAAAGGCGGCAGACTCCTCCATGCACTCCTCAAGAACCGAAAGGGGCACCCAGTGCGGCTCCCCAAGAGACTCCCCGGCCTGGGAAAAGAACAGAGAACCCACACTTGAAGTATCAATATGTTCCAGGGCCATTTCACGGGTGTGCATAAACTGTTTTCTGCACCGTTTTTCCAGAATGGCCATGCCCCATGCATCAGGGAGTGCATCATCAAAAACAAAAAACGGCTTTTCCAAACCACGTCCCCTGAAAATACCGGGCCTGAGCGGAAGATTCACCGGATCTAGGGCTACTGCGTCAGGACTTGCCAGATATTCCTGGCTATAATGAAAAAAGGTACGTCCACCATCAATGGCAAATTCTCCTGCACGCACAGGATTTCCGGAAAAATCTATCATCCATACGGATAGAATCTTTGCTGCCATATAGTGAAACCTTTATGAATTATCCTAATTCGCCAAAGCCAAAATAAAACACCCGCGGTTCGACACAGAGATAACTTATAAAATATTATAGGCAAAACACAAAAAAAGCGAGGTAACTTTTAATATTATTAAACTTAGTCACGGGGGTTGTCAAATATATCAGGACATGCAGGCTACCCAAACCTGCTTTTAGGGATGGATGGAAAACTGCCGCGTTGAAAACGCCTGTATCTATTCAGCACAGTGAATGATCACAAACGCCTTTCCGTTTTTGGAACGTATCCTTGGAGAAAAGTCTTATTTATCCTTCTCCAGAAAAAGCGCACCAAAGGTATAATCATTACTGATCTTGGCCTTAAAAAACTCCCATGCCTTAAACTCCCCCCGGCGTACCATCTTGACCTTTTCCTTCCAGGAGGCGGCGGTGTGATAGAAAGGATGCAGCAGATATGATGTGCCGGTATCCACAAATATCTCGTTTCCCCGGAGCTTGAGTCCTGAGGGCTTGACGAACTGGTCATACACATCAGAGGGCGTATTTATCCTAGCTGCCTTTGAAGGATTCCTGTAATCAAAGGTTATGCTGAACCTGCCCCCTGGCACAAGCAGTTTTTTGATATTTCTGTTAATTTCAACCCTGTCATACATGGGGATATGCTCATACACGCAGATTGAAGTGATATGATCAAAATGAGTATCAAATGACAGGTCCCGCATGTCCATGGCATAATTTTTCAGGTTCCAGCCCATTGCCTCTGCAACATGATCCGCATTTTTGACAAGCTCCTCCTGCAGATCAACCGTGGTAACATCCAGCCCCTTTGATGCAAGATAAAATGAAAACAGCGACGAGCTTCCCCCAAGGTCAATTACCTTCTGACCAGGCCTGAACCCTGCATGAAGCACAACCCATACGATCTCCCAGTACAGAAACCACGGGAAATTTACATCATCAACAGCACTTGGCAGCGGTGAATAGTTGTATCCCCTGTTGATAACCTCGTCGGAATTCTTCTTCCCACTGAGTTCAAAACAGCCATACCAGGAACTTATCTTAAGCCCCTTTCCCCTGAGCTGCAGTATAAGCTGGTTAAGTTCCCTGATAATCGGTTCTGCCTCTGGCGTATCAAGGTCAGAAGGCTCCATGGTCTTGTTTATAAGGTCATTTTCTTTCATTTTATCAATCTGTTATTTGTCTGTTGCCCTGACATTCAGGCAGATTTTGACGTTTTATCAGAACGGAAAACATAATACCTATGTGGGTTATGAGAATCACATCATAGGGCAGTCTGAATCTTATCCGCGGCACAAAGAGGGCGTGAAACAGCGCACTTGCAAAGTAAATAATAACAAAAAGCCTTTCCACAGGGGAAAGTGGAATACGTCTGGCATGAAACAGCCGCAGAATCAGGCAGGCCAGCAGAGGATAATAGGTTACAAACATTACAATGCGCTTCAGCGCGTCAAATTTCGTGGCAAAGAGGTTGTTGTAAAAATTAAAATAATCAGCCAGCTTTACCAGATAAAGCTTTAACGCATCCCAGGGCTTTTTGGTCCAGAACTCAAGGGTTTTTGCAACATAATATCTGTTTTGTTCAGCTTCCGGAAGGCGGGAGACCCTCTGATAGAATTCGTCATCCACGTAGTTGTACCATGCCCTTAGGGACGTATGGGGATTATTGCCAATATAAAGCGTGTCACCGCCGTGGGTGGTAAGCGGTATAAAGCGATGAAAAACCGCATAGTTTCGCGCGGTCCACGTCAGGACACATGCACTTGCCACCATGGCCGCAACAGCCACACGCTTGAAGGCGGCCTTGCGGTCACGGCATGAAAATATTATCCAAAGCCCCACAACCGGTGGGATAAAGACCCCGGTGGAATGTACCAGTATTACAAGGCCACACATCAGGCCAAAGAACAGAGCATATTTAAGGGAACCGGCGGCATCAAGGGCTGCCCGGATCAGAAGCAGCACAAGCAGGGTAAAGAGTGTCTGAGGATAAAGTGTCCCTGCGGTGTAGAAAAGAACGCAATAACATATGGCCAGAATGGAAGAGACTGCTGCACCGGCAAGGGCCTTTTCGTGGGCAAGGATTGAACGCATGACATATATGCTGGCTGCAAGAAACAGGAAATTGACCATGTGCAGCACAGTGCATGATGCCCCAAGCTTGATCAAAAAGGCCAGAACAAAGGGCCAGCCTGGGGGGAAGAGTGCTGTTGGTGACATACCGTCCAGGGAAAAGCCCTGGCCAGCGGCAATGTTAAGGGCAATGGAAAAATACTGACGTTCATCCGGAAAGTTCAGGCATGTTCCCTTCATGAATGAATAGACAATGCCTGCCACCATGACCAAAATGGCACTGCCATGCACTATCTTACGGTTATGGCAGATTGCCAGTTTTTCTGCCTTCTGTAACAATTCAGGGAGCATAATTCAAAAACACGTCCTGTTCAGATGGCCGTTTCAAGGATTCTTACAAGTAAAAGTCGAATGCCTGTCACCACGGCTCACTTTCTTCCAGGCATTAAAATCAAGCCACTTCCTGCACCCCATCCCATCACTCCAGCAGAATGTCTTCTCATCCTTTGCCACATAGGTATTGTAGTCAAACTCATTACCACCCCGCCCCTTTTCTGATATGACAGTCTGCATGATCAGCATCTGCCCCCTAGAAGCCTCCAGCCGGTTATGTGTAAAAGTACAGGAACCTGCATTTTCATCCACGGCAAAGAGCACAAACTGGGCAGTTTCCCATGAGAACATGCCGTTGTTTGCAATGATATTATGGCTGATCACATGCCCCTGCCCTGTAACTGCAATTCCTGCAAGGGAGTTATCATAAAGCCTATTGTAGTCAACCGTTACCCCCCGTGAGCCCGTGTCAAGCATTATGCCGCAACTTCTAAGCTCGCGGCTCCCGCCATGGCGCACTATATTATTCCGTATCATGTTTCCAGTGCCGGTGTACATGAGATAAATGCCAGCGGCATCATAGGAAAATGCATTGGAATATTCAACGACATTTTTCATTACGCTGTTATCATGCAGAAGATAAGAAAAGTCGTGGCCGTCTGTGGCAAGGGAGATGCCCGCAGCCCCTGACCTTATAACCGTGCAGTTCTCAATACGGTTCCAGGAGGCACCATTAAGGGCCTGTGGTGATGCATAGACCACGATCCCGTTTCCAAGGGCAGAACGAACAGTACAGTCTGTGACAGTACACCTGCGTGCATCAAAAATGAGAATACCGGACCTGTGTGCCCTGGAGCCTATATCTTCTACCTCAACACCGGACAGGGTGACATAACTTGACTTATGAATCCACACCCCTGTTTCATTAAACCCTCTCACCTTAATATCACGTATTTCAACATGTGAGCTGCCTGAGACCCTAATGCCACAACTCCTTGCACTGATTTTAACAAAGCCACTCCGGGGAGATTCAGTTGCACGGATATACAGGCGGTTACTTTTTCTGTCCACAAACCAGTGGCCAGGCTCCTCCAGGACATGAACATCGGACACCGCCACGGGGGCAGAGAGGGTATCTGGCCAGGAGTCCTCTCTGCCCTGTCTGATCTCCCGCACATGCACTCTAATCCCTGGCACAAGGGGGCGAAGAGCATAACCTGAAACAGTATCCCCATGCACAGACTGCAGCCACATTGAACGGTATGTGCCATCAAGCTGAAGGATAACAGCCCCTGCTGCAGGGAGAGTACACAAATCTTCGAATTTCAAAATAGTTAGCGGAGGACGTGAAGTACCCCTGTATGACAACAGGGATGGCGGGGAAATATCAAGACAGTTTATGGAAGTGCTGTAAATACCGTTTGCTTCCTCTGACCAATCACACCATGACTCATCCGGCAGAAAGCCGGATATAACGGGTTTATCATCACCTTCAGGTCCATACGCGCCAATGATAACAGGCGCCTTACCTGACCCTGAGGAAACTATTAAAAGTGATCCATGCCACAGGCGACCTCTACGTAAAAGCACCCTGTCACCGGGAGAAAACCTAGCGTTATTTACCTTATCAAGGCTCTTCCAAGGCTCGTTACGGCTCAATCCGGAGAACCTGTCATCCCCACGGCGTGAGTCAACAAAGTATGTGGCAGACCAGAGATCCGTCAGGGCCAACAGGTGACATAAGAAAAAGATAACGCATGCGGCACACCAGGGCCTCATATCCACTTAATCTTCCAAAGCCCCAGCCATACCATCCTGAACAGCAGGATACCATGCCTGAACCTGCTTATCTGAGTGGTGCCGTATTTACGTTCCTGGTACCTTATGGGCACTTCTGCTATTTTAAGGTTTAACTTTGCAGCGCCAAACAGCAGGTCAAAGTCACCAAAGGGATCGATTTTACCAAAGTACTCTCTCCCTTTGGCAATCTTTTCATAGTCTTCCTTCCATAACACCTTGGTCCCACAGAGTGTATCACGTATCCGCTGTTCAAGCAGATAGGTAAAAGCCCTGCTGAAAAACTTGTTGCCAAGCAGGTTAAGAAAACGCATGGCCTCCTTCTCCATCTTGTAAACAAGGCGGGAACCGTTTACAAACTCGCATTTTCCTGAGGCTATTGCCCTGAAAAACTTGGGAAGATCTTCCGGTGGCACTGTGAGGTCAGCATCAAGTATCATCAGCACATCATTTGACGCTGCGGCAAATCCCTTTCGTACAGCATCACCCTTTCCAATACCGTCCTGCTTTAAGACCGTAATCTTCCTGGTATTGCCATAAACCTCTTTTACCCTCAAACACTCCTCAAAAGTGCCATCAGCCGAGCCCCCCTCTACAAAAATAAGCTCAGTGCCTTTCCCCATGTCAGGGGTTCGAAGCACTGCCTGTTCAATATTTCCCCTTTCGTTACGGCACGGCACAATAACACTGCAGGTCACATCATCAGGTTCTTTCCTCCTTTCCATAGGCCGTGCTATCAGGATTTCAGTCAGGGCAAGTTTCCAGAACAAGGGCATGTTGGCCATGAAACGGTTCAAAAAATTGGATACAAAAGGGATGTAAACAGGCATAAGAAATCGGTATCCCTTCCTGATAACATCAAAGTCTTCCAGGAAGAGCAGATTCTGGATATCTTCCAGCGGAAGCCAGTGCATAAGAGACTGTCGCATGCGCAGGCCAAGCATCTCAGAGAGCTTGATTACAGGTGCCCAAAGATAGTTGAAATAGATAACGATAACCCTGGTTTCAGGTTTGCAGACCTTGTGAAGCTGCTGAAACGCCGCCTGTATGTCATCAACATGCCCTATTGTCTCTGACAAAATTACATAATCAAACTTTTCCCTTATCTTTAAATTTTCCAGGTCATCAACATGAAATTCAAGGTGTGGAAACTTCTTTCTGGCATGTTTTATCATGCCAGGGCTTATATCCACACCAACGCCACGACCGGGCCTTACAGCGTCAAGCAACTCGCCAGTGCCACAACCTATCTCCAGCACAGAAGAACCCTCAGGTATCACATAGCGCAGATATTTTTCCAGTTCACGGTGATAGTAAGCCCCCTTTCTGCGCCATATCTGTCGGATAGGGGCAATAGAATTAAAATGTCTGATGCGTTCCTGTTTATCCAATGTTCAACTCATCCTATGATTCTAAAGTCTGCAAATTTTTGACACACTCAATTCATCCCCCCGCACTCTTCCTGACCCGCCTGAATTCGACCTGTGAGAAAAATACATCCTGTGAAAGGACAGAAGGGGCCAGCATCTGCAAAGTCTTTCTGAAATAACCAACCGCTCGCCACAAAAGTGCCTGCCGCTCCAGTTTACCTGCCCTGTCACCCCTGACAATACTTAGTGCAAGGCGTGGAAGGTTGATAAGAATGGCCTGACCTATTCTTCCAACACACGCAGCTACCACAAAGGGCATACCGCGATGTTTCCTGTCTGTATATGCAAAAGAACAGCCCCACTGAAGGCTGTACCACTTGATGTGGAGATATGTAATCCTGCCGGTTGATATCACATGCCTTGCAACCGCTTCAGGTGCCCATGCCATGGGTATTTCGGCATTGACTGCCCTTAGGAGAAAATCCCTGTCACACCCTCCTGTGAGCATATCTTCGTCAAAGGTTCCGATTTTCTTGAAGACACTTCTATGAACCAGGCGGTTTCCTCCGGAGGGAAGCGGGGGATTTTGCGCATATTTCTCAGGCTCACGCACATCAGGGCTCTCCCCGAATATGTCCCGGCACACAGGCCCAAGAGTGGCAAGGATATGATCCGGAATATCAAGCACAACAGGCCCTCCAACCATGAGGGCTGCCTGCTCTTGAGCCGCCTTCATAAGACTTGCCAGCCAATTAGGGGCCGCAAGTTGATCATCATCAAAAAAGGCTATCCACTCCCCTCTGAACTCCTGAACGGCAACATTAAGGGCATGGGTATAACCGCTGCCTTCATCCCGGATACACCTCACAGGAACAGTTGCCCTTTGCTGAAACTTTTTTATTACGAGGTCCGTGTCATCAGTGGAACCGTCGTTTATAATCAGGATCTCATAATCGAACAGGCCGGATGTATCCTGAGAGATCATGCCTTCAAGGGTTTGGGCAAGATGAGGCGCCCTGTTATATGTAGGAATGGCAATGGTAACGGTGGGCGCACTCATTTGAAGCCTGAAATCTATTGAACTGCGCTGTAATTATCCCGAAGACCAGCCGGGATCAGTGCCCTCTCCCGGGGCATAAATGCAAAATGTGCTATGATTGTAAGGGCGATAAATGTCATGAAGGTGGGGCGCGTGATGAGGTTTGCCTCAAGAAACAGGTTGTAACAGAGCCATATCATCACCGCTGCTGTAAAACTGTAGGAGATGAAATGCCTTGCCAGCATTATTGCCCTGAACATGGTGATCCCCAGAAACGATATCAGCATGAGGAAGCCTGGATACCCTATGCCCAGGATTGCATCAATATAACCTGAATGAATGGAACTTGGATTCCACCCCACGTGCAGGGCAATGGTCGCATAATGTTTCGGACTTATAAATGTATTAAAGCCATACCCTAAAATCGGCTGCATTGAGGCCCACCTGAAACACTCTTTCCATAGAGGTAACCTTCCAGTGAGGTTACCTACTGACTCACGCGCCTCCTGACCTCTCCCCAGGGTAGTTGCAGTACCAAGATAGCTTAAAAGCTGATCTCCAAGCATAAGATAACAGAGGCACCCAACACATATTATGGCAAGTATCACCCCACTCTTGTTCTCTCTTGATGATGTTGTCATCCAGAAAAACATCAGGGCAGCAATTGTTGAGGCCAGGGCCATTCTGCTCTTGGTAAGTAACAAAAAGACAAAAGCCATAAGGATTACTCCTGCAAGGAAACGGCGTACCTTTACAGAAGGCGTAGAGCTCATGAGATAGGCAGAGGCAATTGCAAGAAGACCGCAGTTCCAGCCCATTGCAACAGTGTGAAAAATACCTGAAAAACGCCACAGCGGGTTGGCAACATCGATAGTGTGCAGCCTAAGCTCGTTGGCGAATGCCAGAACTGCTGTAATACCACAGACCCCAACTGTAAGAATGGCTATTTCCCTCAGGGAATATCGCGCCGCCGTTGCTATAGCGGCGAGCCAGAGAAGATCAAGTGTAACCACCCTCCTCAGGGTAAACATGGGATCAATGGACCATATCAGGCTAAGGAGAGACCAGCCCAGATACGTGATAACGATGGCCCCTTCAGGGCTGTTAATGCGGATTGAATTTTTCGTTTTCGAAAGGATTATTATGCCGTAACAGCCAAGGAGCATGAGACCAAACCGCCTGATATTATTCCCCTGCTCCATGCGGGATACAGCCTCTGTGACTCCGATTATATTTTCACGGTTTTTGACCTCTTTGGCCCATGAAAAATCAAAGGGGGTAGAAAGTGAAAAAAGCAGAAGCATAACGGGAATGAGCAGGAAAATCTCTTTGTATCGGATACAGGTTGGGCCGGAACGCTTTGAAAAACCCGTAAGCTCATCAAGCCATTCTATCCCGCATCTCGGGTCTAATTGTAAAAAAAAGGACGTGCCCATATCTAATATACGCCTCAATACTCCTGAATGCCGCGCTACTGACCAAGAATCTCTGCAAAGTGCATTGACCGTAACCACTCCTCTTCTCCTCCAGATTCCCCTTTGTCACGTCAGAGCTGTAGTATCATGAAACCGTGCTGCTTTTGCCTTAAGGCACGCTTACAATCCCTGATATTGTCAGAGGGATCATAAAGTTAACGCCGACAAAAAAGACAAGCAGATTACACCTATCCAGGCTTGACGGGACACTAATGAAGCGTTGGTGACCACAGAGGCCTGCTTGCAACCTTTCTCCCCATAATGGCTGCAGCAAGTCCCTTATCCCGTAAATACCTTCATGGGCCTCAATGAGGATTACGTTCCACTGAAACTATCTGCCTCTTCTGCCTGGGTAGTAGCAATTCTAAAGAAACAAAGAGCCATGGCAACCGCAGTCACAGATGTACCAAGCAGTGTGCCAAGGGCTACTCCAAGAGGCCCAAGTTGATAAACTAGCAAGATACCACAGGAAAGGGTCACAAGCAACGGAACAAAACTGGCCAGAAAGTAGGTCTTTGCCTGCTCAATGGCTATCAAGGCCCTTGAAACCGGATAAGAGGCAGCAATCACCAGGATGTGCACACCCAGAATGGCCACTATCAAACCGGTATCACTGTACTTGCTGCCGTAAAACAAGGGAACAAGATAACGCCCTGCCAGTATCAGCCCAAGGGCAATAGGGGCCATAGCAACAAGGTAGATTATGGTCTTGCGCTTGATATGCCATCTGAGGCCAATAATGCCATCATCCGTGTAATTTTTCACTATTTCAGGGCCTAAAAAGTTTTGTATGCCCACCATAAGGGGATTTGCAAGCGCTGCCACACCCCAGCAGGCCCCCCATGTCCCCATGGCAGCAGGGCCATGAAACCAGGTCAGGAGCCAAGGATAAAGCGACATGCTGGCAGCCCAGAGGATGGTACTGCCAAACATCCATCCTCCAAAGGAAAAATTTTTTGCAAAAGATGGGCTAAAATCAGACAGATTAAATCTGTATGTATCACTGTGCTGAAACAGGTAGATAGCTGAGGCGGCAGCGCAGGCCACACCAATTACAACAAAGGCTGTATCTGCGCTCATGCTGCCGTTTCGCCAGAGCATGGCAAGGGCGCTTAGCTGTATCAAGGAAACTGTTAGATCAAGACGTATTGCAGCACCCATCATAAGATTCGCAAAACAGAGTCTTCTTATAAATTCCCTGAACAACATGAACATGGCTGATACAGTGAGTACGCAAAACGCATCCCATATACCAATTTCCCGGAATTTATCTGGGAAAATCGTCATCATGACCAGAAGGATCAGAACCACTGCCACGGAAAAGATAACCTGGTGCAGCATGGTGCTGCCAGTATATTTGGCCCGTTCATGTGCACTGAGCCGCTGGCAGTAAACCATGTAGGGAGAAGAGATAAGGGAGGTCTGAATGTCCATTATAAACATTACGAAGTTAAAACAGAGCATGTACACACCAAATTCTTCCTTGGTACATGCCCTGGCAATTATCATGCCTGTCAAAAAGTTATTGGCACTGGCTGTCACCTGGTCTGCAAGAGATAACAGACTTCGCTTCCTGGCAGGAGCAGCCGTTAAAAAAAATGATATTAAATGCCCTAAGAACTCTTTCAGTCGCGTTTCACCAGGCCGTTTCCCAGACAAAATCATCCCCTGCCAACAAGAGAGCCTGCAAAGTGAACAGCCCTTGAAATAGTACGTTTCACCCCTGGGAATGCGTCTGCTGCATATCGGATGGTACGGGCTGCAATGTCTGTCCAGGGCATGTACCCCTTATGAACCTTGTAATAGAACAGAATAAACTCCTTCTTTATCTGCCACGGCGGGAAATACGGCATGTACAGGATTGTGCCTGTCCTTTCAGAAAGTATCTTTCCTGCCTTGTCCGTTATAAGATTCTGTTCAAGGCAGACCTGGTGGAGACGGGTGCCAGGATAAGGATAAAATATGTTTACAGACACGCCGTACGTGGGCCTGCACGCCCTTGTAACCCTGATGGTTTCCTGAAAATCCTCCGGTGTCTCACCAGGAAGCCCTATCAGGATATTGATTGTGTACTTTATGTCAAACTCACGGGCCATGCGGCAAAATTCAATGAGGTCACTGTTGTAGTACCTGGGACGATTAAGGACCTCTCGCCTGATCCTCTCAGACCCTGACTCAAGCCCGATCCTGAAAAAATCAAGATTAGCCTCTTTGAATGCCTTCAAAAGCCGTTTATTGTGCTTGATCTGTGCATTCAGGGCAAGGTTGGTGCCATACCTTAAAGGTTTTTTAAGAGTCCTGTTAAACTCAGCAACCTTTGAAAGGAGCTCATAGGTATAATCAAGACTTGCACCCAGGGTCTCTATTTCAAAAAACACTGTTTCAACATCAGGATCTGTTGCCACAAGCTGCCTGATCTCTTCAATGATATTGTCTGGAGAGCGGAAACGGACATACTTTCCTTTTGTTACCCTTGCAAGCGCATGATTTGAACAGTAAGTACACCTGTTGGGACATCCCCTTCCAGCAAGGACTGTATAGAGTACGTCCTTCTTGTTTGAGATATATGGCTCCCACATCTCACGATCTATAAAAGGAAGAGAGTCCAGATCTTTTCTAAAGGGACGCTGCGGATTTTTTTCTATTTCACCATCAGGCCGCTTTATCCACAGGTTTTTAATACCGGAAGGCCCCTTGCCTGCTTCAATCTGCTCTGAAAGCTCTATTACAGCCTCCTCCCCCTCACCAACACACACGGCATCCACAAAATCTAGGGTCACTGTCTCCTTAGGATTAAGAGTGGGGTGAACACCGCCAAGAAGGATAAAGGCAGAAGGTGCCGCCCTCCTTATTGCAGCACCTGCCTTCTTTATAAGAGGCATCTGGCTTGAAACAGAGGTTAGACACACTAGGCCCGGACAAAATTCCTTGAAGAGTTCTGGGAATTTCTGATCAAGTTTAGTGGTTGGAGTAACGACCACCAACTTTACATTATGCCCCGCCTTTTTCAGCACTGTGGCAATGTATGAAATACCAAAAGGAATGTCTCCCGGGCTGTAAAGCTCCTTTTTAAGGGAGTATGTGGTAAGGGAGTAAACACACAATATATTCATTTGGATTTCCTGATACCTAATTTAAACGTTTCAAGACAACAATAAAAATACACTCTTGCAGTTTATCAATATAATACTCACTGGTTTACTTCTGAGGCACTATGTTGTGCGACAGGAGATAATCAGCAATTCTTTTGGCAATGACCCTATGCACAGGGGGAGACGGATGAGGATCAAAGGCACTGGCCATATAGTCCTTCTTGCTGAACTGGCTGACAATATCGGAAAGGTCCATAAATAGAACATTATCCCGGTGCAGGCGTTCTTTGAACTCATCTGAAAAGCTGTGACCCAGCGAGGGAAGCAGCACCACTACAGGAGTAGCATTATGTGTAATGGCTGCCTTGCAGAATTTCTTTACATACTCATATGATTCCGGCACTTCCTCTTGCTTATCTGTCTCGTTTTTATTGGATAAACTATAATAAACATCTCTTATCAGATAGGTAAGATGGATTGAGCGCAACACCTTCTTTATTTTTGAATCCTTTTCAGCAATATCTGAAGAAGCGTGCACTGTGTATCCCCACCTGTCCACTGTACCGGTCCGCCCGAGATTAAAATCCTCCGGAATCACTGCCATTATCATTATATCAGGCTGTACCTCAGGCATCCTGCATGCCGCTGTTGCAGCCATCTCACGAACACTGTAGGCAGAGACCCCGAAGTTAAACACTCTAACCTGACGACTAAGGCGCTTTGCCAATATCTTTTCAAGCTGAGAACAGTAAGTATCTGAGGTCTCAGGTACTCCCTCACCGAAGGTAATGGAGTCTCCTGCCACAGCAATCCGTATCTCTTGTTCAGCCTTTTTATTATACCTGGCACATGTCTCTTCTGAACGCAAACCAAGGGAGTCCGTATTTATCACTGCAAGCCCCCTTGCCCTTGCCTGCTCAAGACAGGATTTATGAACGTAGGGAATGTCTTGGCACGATGGAAAAGGTGTGTAGATGGGATCGTAAATGTAATGGTTTGAGTATCCCCAGAGACGAACTGCAACTTCAAGCAGTATTACAGAGACCACACCAAGATATATCAGGTATAAAATTGTTTTACTCATTGTGTCGAGCTTCCTTGTAAAATTAAAAAAATTTATCAACAAATGTAAATGTTATTAAATCTTTTCACACCCAAATCATTTCGCTACGATTAACAACT
>JALWJV010000198.1:7237-17157 GCA_026996955.1 Deltaproteobacteria bacterium | reverse complement strand
GGGTTACGGTAAATAAGCCGTGACCCCTTTTCATTTTTGGTCACCTAAAACACCCCTCCACCCATAGCCTGGTAAAAAGCAACCGTATTGACCAGGCGCTTGGCCTGGCCTTCTGTTAGGTCAAGTTCAGTCTGAAGACGTTGTTGTTGTGCCACAATCAGATCGTAAAAACTGGCTGCTCCAAGCCTATACCTGCGTTGTGAAGACTCCAAAGAACGCTGTGAAGCAAGATCGGCAGCAGCAAGGGCTTTAAGCCTTTCTGAATCATTTTCCAAAGCCCGCAACACATCAGCTACGTTTCGAAGAGCTTCCAGAACAACGGACTGGTAATTTGCAGCAGCCGCATGGAAGGCTGCAAGGGCCGCTCTCTTTTCTGCAGGCAATCCTTGATTAAACAGGGGCTGCGTAAGCTGTCCCACAAGGCTCCAGACAGCAGAGCCAGGGCCGAACAGTGCTCCGGTTGTCAGTGCCTGGGAACCTAAATCGGCACTAAGGTTTAATTGGGGATACATCTTGGCTATTGCCACCCCGTATTCTGCATTGGCAGCATGTAGTAACGCTTCTGCTGCAAGAATATCCGGCCTTGACCTAACCAGTTCAGACGGAATTAACAACGGCAACGTAGAGGGAAGACGAAAATCTTCCAGACAAAATTTTGGCAAATGACCCTGACCTGGTGCATCGCCTACCAGAACCGCCAAAAGGTGTTCGTTTTGCTGAATTTGATCCCGCAATAATGGCAGTTTGGCACGTGTCCGCTCCACCTCTGTCTGCAATGCGGACTCGTCCGCTGGCTCTCCATTACCAAGACGAATACGTTCTCGGGTAAGCTCCAGTTGTTTTTCCTGCAATTTCAAGATGTTATTTGTAATATCAAACTGTCGTTCAAGACTTGCCTGAGTAACAGCGGTTGTCACTATATTTGCAGCCAATGTCAGACGGGCGCCTTCCAATTCAATTTGCCGATAATCGCTCTGGGCAGACAGAGCTTCCAATGCCCTCCGATTGCCTCCGGCCAGATCAAACGTATATCGAATATCTACACTTGCGTTATAAAGGCTGAACTCCCGTGCCTCTCCCGCTTGACCCAAGGCACCGGGATTGAAACGTTGCCGCTGAGCACCAAGACTGCCGCTTAGTTGTGGATAAAGAGTGGAACCGGCCTGGGCTGCGTAAAGTTCCTGAGCCTGGAGTAAAGTGGCTTCTGCTGCCGCCAGAGTAGGGTTATGTTCCAGGGCATCCTGTATAAGCCTGCTTAATTCCTGATTCCCTAATGCCTCCCACCAGTTTTTCATTAATGTTTTTCCATTAATGATGCTTTGCGCCTCTCCCAGGGTGGTAGGAGAGGAGACCAGATTAGCATCCAATGGCGTGAGGGTGTATCCTGACACTTCGGGCGGATCAGGACGTTTGAAGTTAGGACCAACTGTACATCCTGTAAACAAAATGGCACAGAAAACAATCAACAAATAACGTGCCATAATGTTTATACAATACTCATGAGACATTTTATTCGAGATCACGGCCTTGGCCTGCCTCTTCATATGTTACTCCGTCACGTATATGATAAATACGTTTGAAGGTGGGAATGATTTTTTCATCGTGGGTCACCACAATAATGGCTGTTTCAAATTTTCTTGCCATGTGGTTCAAGATTCGGATTACGGCCAGTGCTCGCTGGCTGTCAAGGGGTGCAGTGGGTTCATCCGCCAGTATTACCGGGGGATGATTAACAAGGCCACGTGCAATTGCTACACGTTGCTGTTCTCCACCAGAAAGTTGTGATGGCATTGCCTCGGCACGATGCTCCACATCAAGCGCTTTGAACAATTCCCTTGCCCGCTTCCGTGACTGGCTGTTCGGCACTCCTGCCAGCATGGGTAAAAGGGCTACGTTATCGGTTACATCCAGAAAAGGAATCAGATAGGGGGCCTGAAATACAAAACCAATTCTGTCCCGTCGCAGGGCACGAAGATCCTTGACCTTCCAGCCATCGTCATAAATGACATCATCTCCCAATATCATTCTTCCAGCCGTTGGTTCAATCACAGCTCCCAAACATTTGAGAAGCGTGGTCTTGCCGGATCCGGAAGGACCTATCAGGCCCACTACCTCACCAGGCGCCACATACATATCCACCTTCTTGAGAGCATATACAGCGGTATCGCCTCTGCCATAGCGTTTTTTCAAACCAGTTATCTGAATACCCTTACCACTCACATCAGCCTCCTATGGCCTCGGCCGGATCGACCTTAAGGGCTGCACGAATCGCCACAATGCTGGACAGCACGCATATTATAATCACGGCCACAAGCCCGATAGCTGAATCCAGAGGTTCAAGAAGGACATATTTGGGGAAAATAGGCGCCATCAATAAAGTTGCGGAAATCTTTCCCACCACAAATCCGATTAGCCCCAAGGCGATGGACTGCTGCATTATCAACCCGATAATGGTACGATTTTTGGTACCTATCAGTTTCAACACGGCAATTTCACGAATCTTCCCCATGGTCAGAGTATAGATGATAAAAGCTACAATTGCGGAGCTAACAAGCGAAAGGATGACCAGGAACATAAAGATCTGTTTGGCAGCAGTAGCGATCAACTTTCCAACCAAGATTTCCTCCATCTGACTGCGGGTGTAAACGGTCAGACGTTTCCAGCGGCGAATGGATTCAGCCACATCTTCCGGATCATGGCCTTTTTCAACCCGTACCAGAACGGCATTGACATAGGGATTGATACTTTGCGAGGCAATGATGGCATCCAGCAAGCCTGGCACACCAGGCCGGTTGAAGGCTGGATTTTCTGCCGTGCGTCTTCGCTGTGCCCATATGGCATCGTTATCTTTCAGAAACTGTGCTTCCTGGGCATCTTTAAGTGGAATGAATATCATCGGGTCTCCATTAGATGAGACCATCCTCCTGGTCATACCAACCACAGTATAGTGGTTGCGGCGGAGCTTTATACGTTCCCCAATTTTGAGGCCTGAAGCAATATCGGCTACTGCCTCGTAATGGCTACGGGTTATCTGACGTCCTGCAACAAGAAAAGGTGGCCAGCCGGGTATCCCCGGCCCGCCGGGGGTAATTCCTGCGACCATGGCTCGCACATCACCACTTTCTCTCCGCACCTGCATGGTGAGATAGGTGATGTTCGCTGCCTGGGCTACTCCGGGCATTCCACTAATGCCACGCCAGATGTCATCATAGATGCTTGATGGCTCAGCATAAGGCCCCAGGGTATTTTCCTGCACCACCCATAGATCCGCACCGCTGTTGTCTAGCAACACCTTTGCGTCATCCACCATGCCGCGATAAATTCCGGCCATTGATAGCGTTATTCCAATAAGCAACCCAAGCCCCATGCCTGTAAAGATGAACTTGCCCCAGGAGTGAAGGATATCGCGTCCAGCAAGGCTTATCATTGTTTTACTCCGGGGATATGGTCAACCACATGGATTCGTTTGTGCTTGCTCAGTGCATTTTCGCTGTAGACTACAATCCGGTCTCCCACCTTGAGCCCTTTTCGCACCTGCACATAACCATCCAGGTCAGATATCCCTAATGATACTGGTATGTAGCTGAGTTTACGGCCAGTGACCTGCCAAACACCAATCTTGCCATCAATAATGCGAATAGCCGCATTGGGAATAACCGGACAAGGTGCAAGAGATGGCAAATTAACTGTAATTTCGGCTAATTCACCGATAGGAGGCATTGGATCAGGAATTGTCTTAAAAACCACTTTGGCCAGTGTCTCCTCAGTAACCGCATCTGCCAAAGGCTCAACCCTTAAGACACGCCCCGGGAGCACTTTTCCCGCCTGTGAACGCAACACGATCTGGGCAGGAAGGCCGGAAGCCAGGCCATGAGCACGAATTTGATCGAATCTGACGTTGATCCATACTGTGTCAGGATCAATAAGTTCCACAACCGCCTGACCTGCAACCACAGTGGTTCCCGGCTCCACATCGCGCGAAACGATCAAGCCGTCAGCCGGTGCAACAAGGGCCAGATTCCTAAGCTGTGCCTTGAGCGCATTAAGGTCGGCACGCAGACGGGACACCTCCTCCTGGGCTGCGGTAAACGCGGCTTTGGCAACCAAAAGATCTTGCCGTTTGGCTGCTGCAATTTCCTTACTGGTAGAGCGGGCTTTAAATAGCTCTTCATAACGTGAAGCCTGTGCCTGTGCATAATCTTTACGCGCCTGAGCTTCACGTAACTGGGCATTTGCACGTTTAAGCGCGGCGATCTGGGCACGAATACGTGCTTCCAGATCAACCGGGTCCATTTCGCCCAGGACCTGTCCTGCCTTAACCAGGTCGCCCACGTCAACATTTACGCTCTTGACCCGGCCGGGATACGTCGGACCAATCCTGTATGTATAACGAGCCTCAACGGTGCCGATACCGAAAAGTGCAGGAGAAATGCTCTTGTTATCCACCGTGGTCAACACCACAGCCACTGGAGCAAGTGGCCCTGAATACAGGGCAGCATAGATAAAAAGCAGAAGCAGAGGAACAATAATGGATAGCAGTGCCAGTGTCCTTTTTTGAAAAGGCAGTTTTTTCACAATTTACTCCTGATGCCCTGTTTATAAATGGCAAAGGCTTTAGGCGCGTTTCGTTTCAAATGGCTGTTATCTCCGGAAATCAACGATTGCATCACCAATCCTTGAATGGTACCGATAAAGAGTATTGCCGCAGCCTCATTATCAAGTTTCTCATCTATCTCACCGCAGGCCTTGCCCTGTTCGAACAAATCTTTAAGTCTCTCCTCATAACGGCGCATGAGTATTTGGGCCACCCGCTTTGGAGCGGTTTCCCCGGATCGTTGCAATTCGCCAAACAACATGCGGGGAATACCAGGGTGTTCTGCGACAAACTCCACATGAGTCATAAACATGGCTTCAAGTGCGTCAAGCGGAGAAGATTTGACATCAACTACCTTTTCCAGTTTAGACAACAAATGCCTTGCAACCCATTCCATAACAGCCTGTAATATCGCATCCTTATGTGGAAAATGGCGAAAAAGTGCTCCCTGGGTCAAACCCATGCGTTTGGCAATGGCAGCGGTAGTAATTTCACTAGGATTCTGTTCGCCAGCCAGCTCAATTACCGTCTCAACGGTTACCAGGCGTCGTTCTTCAGCAGGAAGATGTTTGCGTGCTACAGCCATATGACCTCCGTAGTAAGGGATTAATTGATAGTAATTAATTACTATCTTATTTGCCCTGTGATTAATAGTCAATTTTTTTTGGAGTTTTGGGAGATTTTTTGAAGAGAAAAATCTGGTGACTTTATTTTAGCATGGAGCACTAAGCCCAAAAAGCCCAAGCCAAAAGAAGGCAGGCTTTCATGCCATTATCTTTCAGCCTGGGCTTTTGACTTTTAATCAACTTTCACCATCAAGGGCAGCACCCAGCCCACTGTCGTGCAAATTTGGTTTCTATCGAATATTTTCAGCTCACAGCAAGTATATTTTTCACAGAATGAAACATGGTATATGAACCAATAAAGACAATAACCAGAGCACTTACAATACCGAGCTTGTGTGAAAGCTCAATGTTGTCGCTTATCTTTTCTGTAAGCCTGCCTGCTTGAGAAAGAATAACGCCAATGGACATCATAACTGCCCCGAGCCCCAGGCTGAAAAAGAGCGTTACACTAAGTCCCTGGGCAATTTTGCCTGCAGCAATCGCAGCAAGGAGTGTTGCAATTGCTGCAGGACAGGGAATCAGACCACCGGAAATGCCAAGCAGGAGGAGTTTAAGTTTGCTCTGGGGTTCCCTGGCTGATGGTTGGGTGTGGACATGATGGTGATGATCATGGGAATGCGAATGCCCATGGTCATGGTGGGAGTGAGCGTGATCATGCAGCTCGTGAGTATTGTTATGTGTATGGTGTGAATGTGTAGCCGTTACTGATTTTTCATGCACTTCATGGGGATGATGCGAATGTGAATGTTCGTGGCTGTGATCATGATGGACATGCTCATGATCGTGGCTGTGGCTATGACTGTGATCATGATCATGGGTATGGTGATCATGTGTGTGGTGGTGATGCCCGCCTCCGAAAAGATGGAAATGATGATGGCCGGCATTTCCAGAAAGCCTCTGTTTCAGCATCCACAGGCCCACAATAAGGATAATTCCCGCTGAAACCAGACCTAACCAGTCGTGTAAAACCTGATCCGAATAGGTTTTGGAAAGCATCTGGGCAACAATGCCAAGAAGTATTACGCTAAATGTGTGGGTGATGGTGACAATGGCACCAAGAAGCATACCATCCCATGCCCTTCCCTTTGTCCCAACCATGTAGGCGGCAATAAGGGTTTTACCGTGGCCAGGTTCAAAGGCGTGAAGGGCACCAAGAAGAATAGCGCCGGAATAAATCATAATGATATTTGTCATGGTGGTTACCTAATTTTTGGTATTGTAAACGGATTCATCACCACTTTGCAAAGCAATGATGTCGTTTAATTTCTATATAGGAATTTTTTGTGCGAAGCTCAATTAATTATATACCTAATGTTTTTTGAACATATAGGAAAAGCTTATGCAATAGGACCATTACCTCATTTTCCCGGGACGATTTCCTAGGGCCAATAATGAAGGAAATCATAAATTGACGAAAAAAATACCGTCAGTCTATTAATATAGAGAATCAGTCACTTGCCTGCATAAACAATAAAGAACGGCGGGTTTTCCTGCATTATGCTTCCGGAACGGTATGGATGCTCTGAAAAACAGGACGTATCGTAACAGCCAACCTCCCTGAAACAGATTTTCTCCAAAAGGGCAGTGGCGTCATCGACATTTAATCCGGAATAATATGGAAGGGATTTTCTGATGGCTGAATAACTCCAGAAAAAACGAAGGGACTGTCTGCTTCTGTCCCGGAATTTGTCTTTTACTGCCTTTAGTGCAAGACTGGGCAACTGTCTCCAGGTGGAATTCATCCAGTAACCATCGGAGACCACGAGCCTTCCACCAGGCTTAAGCACTCTTTTCCATTCTGTCAGTGCCTTTTCAGGATGAGGCAAGGTCCATAGCAGGTTTCTGGAAACTATCACATCAAAGCTGTTATCCGCAAAGCCCAGATGTTCAGCATCTCCCACTTTGAAGTCTATGTTAAGCCCTTCCCTCCTTGCATTCGCTTTTGCACAGGCAATCATCTCATCGGACAGGTCAACACCGGTAACCTGGAATCCGTTTTTGGCAAGATAAACGGCAAACTGGCCAGTTCCCGTACCTACGTCAAGGGCCCGTCTCCCTGTGCCCTTTGAGGCAAGCGCCATCAACACAGCTTCCCATGTCCTGGCTACTGAATCGGATTTGTCCGTATCCAGACCATAGGTGCGACTTCTGGTATTCCAGTACTGTCTGATTGGTATTTTTATTTTTTCCACAGTCCTCTCCTTTGGAAATGGTCTCTGCTGCCAGTCAGCAGGTTTACAGAATGGCTTTACAGCGAAGCTCATTCCAGACTGCTAATAAAAATAACCTCCAATCAGCACATGCTGGTTTTGATGCAAGTCTCTATTCTCCGGTATCCTAATTATCAAAAAAGAAATTCCCATACAATGGGCCGGAGAACTCAATTTCAGGGGAGGAATGCCTGTAAACCAGGGAAATAGAAGTATTGAACAGGCTATCCGGTAGGTTAAGTTCCTTCACGTCTTATGACCACCACCGTATTATTTACCGGCGGCAAGGGCCGTATCCTGCAGTGGGAAACAAACCTGGATGGAAGGATAAAGGGTTCTTCCATATCAAGTATGCGGCGAAGCCCCTTTTCATAAAGACGATAGGAAACAAGGCTTCCTTCTGGAAGAATTGCGGCAAGCTGGTTAAATATCTCCTGTTTTGGACGTGCCATAGCGGCAACCATTAGAAGATTGCACCGCAGTTCCCGTGGCAGGGAAAAATGATCCCCCTGCACAATGGAAATCTGGTGACTCATATCAAGATGATCAATAAGCCTGCGCGCAAGTTCGGCATAAGACGCATCGCGCTCAATGCCCATTCCTTTAAGATTGTATCTGGAACACATGATAATAAGAGAGAGGGGTAAGGGGCCGCTTCCCAGGAATATTATACTGTCTCCTGACATGAGGTTTGCCCCTCTCTGCTCCATTGAGGCAAGCTCCAAGTAGTTATTATAAAAGGTAAATCCCCTAATTTCAGACCAGGGATCATGTGATGCAAGCAGTGCCTTTGCCTGTTCTATCTCAAGACGAAGTCCATAGATGTTACGCAAACGGCTTATTGCTGAAAGCACTGGCTGAAGTTCATCTGCTTCAAGAATTTCATAAACAGTCTCTTCATCTACCTTCATTGCCGCAAGTGTATCAAGCCTACTGAACGCCTCCTGCAAACCTTCAACATAACCATTCAGTATGTCGTTATCGCCCAGGCTACCAACCCCCTCATGAATATCCAGTAACTCTGAACGTATCTCATTAAAATCAGATGTCATCACTCAACCAACTCAAGCTTAAGAAGTGTATTGTTTACCCGATTTTCCGCAGGCCTGATCTCTCTGGTTATGGCAAACCCCTCATAATCGTCTTTTTCAAGCGGAGGATGCAGAAGCGTGCGAAGGCCTGAATAGGTCCGGCATATTACCGGGCGGATCCCTGAAATTTTCATTATCTTCCTGAGCGTTGAAAATATTCTGCACTTGGGCTCAGCAAGGGCTGCGATAACAACAACATCCCATTCTTGATCTGAAAGTACGTCTTCCCTTCCCTGCACAATGGTTATGGATTGACTGAGACCAAGCCTTTCAAGACACTGGCGCGCAAGGTCCACTGCCCTCCTGTCAATATCAACGCCTATTGACTCTATTCCATAAAGACGGTGCAAAAGTATCTGTGATAACGGCATGGCACCTGAACCTATGAAGGCAATTTTTTCAGGCGTGCCAAGGGAAAGGGATTCGGTCTGTGTTCTTACAAGGGTTTTGTAACGAGGATAAAGCCCAAATTCCATCAGAGGCTTCCAGGAGTCCTTTGCCTCAAGCACCTCTTTTACAAGAAATTTTTCATGTATATCAAAAAAAGTCTTATAATAACGGCGTATTGCAGGCAGTAGGCACTTTATTTCCGAAGCTGCAACTATTCGCTCATCAAGGTGGTGATCACACTCCAGATGGGCTATGTCATCAATGGTCAGGTAAAGACTGTATATCTCTGACTGTGAGAGTTTTCGAAGGGTCTCAGGCGTATGGCTGCTTATAGTGTTGTAAAAATCAAGAAGACGGTCACGCACCATGTGATAGCTGCGCTCACATGCCCGGCAGCAGCCATCAAATTCCCTTTCAGTAAGGGAGTGCTCATGTTCAAGCGGGAAAAAGTGCATTTATGCCTCTTAAACGATAACATCTGGATTGAGCGATTGTCGAATTTGCTGCAGAACCGCGAAAGAAGAATCCCGTAATAGTCGGCTATATTGGAATTCCTCTGACAAAGGAGATGCAGTGAACCAGGCAATCCCGAAGGGTTTAAAAAGTTGAAGAGTACGATACATGTTACTCATTTTAATATCGCATAAAATCATTTCTCCAAATTTTTGAAATGCAGGTAAAAATGTAATAAGCAGCCGTAACCTTAATGAACAGGCTGGCCTACCCTTGGATCCACGTTAACCACCGGGATAATCTTATGAATATGCCTGTGTTCTATGCGTCCGCACCTGTGAGCATGCCTGTGCTCATGAAGATAGGCCTTGTCACATTCTGTCAGCACACCCTTATCCATGGCAAAAATATCATTGCATGTATCCTCCAACAGATCCCAGTCGTGTGAAATTATCAGCAGGGCCTGATCAAGCCTGTTCAACACATCAATGAGCCTTGCCCGCGTTTCAATATCGAGGTTGTTAGTTGGTTCGTCCAGAAGCAGGGCCTCTGGTTT
>JALWJV010000198.1:0-7227 GCA_026996955.1 Deltaproteobacteria bacterium | reverse complement strand
CACCAGTTTTTTCTCTCCTCCTGAAAGCTGGTGTGTGATACGGTTTTCAAATCCTTCAAGCCCAAGCTCTTTAAGGGTAGTCACGGCAATTTCCCTTGCCTCTTTTGGTGTTGCCCCAAGATTAAGGGGGCCAAAGGCAACATCTTCAAGGACAGTGGGAGAAAAAAGCTGGTCATCTGCATCCTGGAAGAGCAGTCCTACTGTCTTATGAAGCTTCCTGAAATCCTCTTTGTCATTAACCTCCTCTCCCTTAAAGAGAATTGTCCCCTTCTGGGGCTTAAGTATCCCCATTATTACATGAAACATGGAGGTCTTGCCTGAGCCGTTTGGCCCCACAAGCCCCACGCGCTGACCGGGCTTCAGGGAAAAATTTACGTTATTCAGAATGATACGCGAGGTACCTGGATAAACAAATGTAATATCTTTAAGTTCAATGATTGGTGTCATTTTAATAAAATATTCCTTGTTAAAGGGATTTCAGCTCACCCTTAGAATATCAACCGGCTTAAACCAAGCTCAAAAGCCTCTATGCTAACGGATGCTGCAAGCATCACTCCGAGAAAAATAAAATCCCCTGCCGTTGCGTGCGGTTCATACAGGCTATAAAACCTGCCGTTAAAACCGCGGAGCCGCATTGCCTGCCCTACCCTCTCTGCCCTTGTCCAGCTTTTTACAAGGGTCATTCCAAAAAGATGGGCAAAGGTCCGGTATGTGTGCATGTTTGAGGCTGGTCTGAAGCACCTGAACCTTGCAGCCCTGGCAAGCCGCTGATACTCCTCATTAACAACTGCTATGTAACGGTATGAAAAAAGCAGTATCAGGCACAGCTTGCTGGGCACTCCAAGGCTTTCAAGGGCATGGCCCAGATCTGCTACAGTGGAGGTGGACAGAAGAGAAATAAAGAGGATAATTACGGCATTTGCCTTGACTGTAATCAGAAAGGCTAGGGCAACGCCTTCCCTGCTTATCTTGAGAGGTCCTGCTGCCCAGATTGTATCTCCCGGATATGTAAACGGGAGCATTACCCACAGGAAGGCAATGAATGTATTGACCAGAAGCAGACGCCAGAGGACCTGACGAAAATCAAGCCTTGCAATTGCAAGAAGCACCAGGCTTACTCCGAGGCCAAATGCGGCACTCCCCATGCTTTCAGACAGGGCAATTACAAGTGTCAGGGCAATGGCAGCAACAATCTTGAAACGGGGATCAGTGCGGTGCAGCAGGGAACTGCCTTGACAGAAGCGCTCAAATGTCATGATGCACTCTTTTTCTGTCCCTTAAAGTATGCAACAATTCCACCAAGACCAATTATATACCCTATGCCACCAAGAATATCAGATACACTTGGGCCAGGCTCGCATGCCTGTGCCAGGAGGTGCTTTACAGGAGTAAGCTTTCTGTCCATGACCCGTTCCACAATCTTTTCTATCTGTTTTTCTGTTACTGCCGTGACTGCTGCAGGCTGTGGAACAGGGGCCGATGCAGCAGGACTGGCAGCCGGGGCTGTCTCATGGGGGAGCGCAGCGTTGGCTGGAGCCACAGATGCGGTTGTAGCTATCTCATCAGCGCTATCCATATAATCCTGTGCTGTCATATGCCACTGGCCACGGTGTCCATCCCCAACATTTGCAACAATAAGCAGATTCATCTTTTTCCTTACCGCTTCCTGGGGGATTGGAAATTTGAACTCACCCTTGTCATTTGTCTTTGTTGTGGCTAACACCTTTTTGGTGGCCTCATCCATCACGGTGATTTCTACATCCCTCGCCTTTCTGCCACTGCTGAATGTTACCTCCCCGGTTATTGCCGGGCCATCGCCATAGGCAAACACCAGAATCTTGTGCGCATTGGCAGAAGCAGGAAGAAAACTGAGTCCAGAAAACAGTAAAACAGTTGTCATTAAAATCCTTTTAATCATAATTACACCACCTTCAAAAAATTTAGCGGCACACAGGGCATGAATTCTTTCCGAAAAGTATCTCCGGTTTGACCCTGGCAAGGAAAGTGACGGTAAACATGGTTATAAACCCTTCTATTATCATTACAGGCACATGGGCTACGACCACCATTTTTGCAGTTGAAAAAAAGCCGCTGTCACTAAGAGCAAGGGAAAGTGCCATAAAAATGCCAGCCATAAACACGGAAAGTGCTCCAGCAGCAAAACCAGCAACAGCCCTGTATTTCTTTTCCTTAAGAAATGGCCTGACCAGGTAGTAGCAGATCACCGCAGGAGCAGCCATGTTAAAGGTATTTACTCCCAGCACGACAATTCCACCGAACTGAAAGAAGACCGCCTGCAGCAGCAGGGCTGTAAGTATGGCTGGGAAACTGGCCCAGCCAAGCAAGACACCAAGGAGTCCGTTCAGAATCAGGTGGACGCTTCCAGGCCCAAGGGGCACATGGATAAGGGATGCCACAAAAAAGGTGGAGGCAAGTATTGCCACAGTCATGATGCGGTCATAGTCAAGTTTTTTGAGACCTATAGCTGTTCCTGCAAAAGTAAGAACGCCGCCGCTCAGAAGAACAGGGGCTGACAGGACACCTTCTGATATATGCATAACTACTCCGGATTACGACAGTTATTTAAATCTGCCGGTTGTGCCAACAGGCATCGTATTTCAGAAAACACAGCAAAACCTGACAAAGATTACTCACACATTTCGCCATTTCGTGTTACCGCCCCCAAATGTAACGCCACACTTAGCCAGACGCAATAGAAACATTAACTTATTTTTTGGGAAAATTGCCCAGATGTCGGGAAGGATGCAAGTTACACGATTTTAATGATTCAACTTTTATTTGAAGATCAGGCAGAAAATTTTGCAGTGCAATTTACGGAAAGAAGCGGTAACGAACAACCGGGTGAATTTATTTAAATATCAGGAACGTCAACCAATATCATCCAGCAGGCCAAGTTTTGCCGCATATCTGATTAAGTCAGCGGTGCTGTGCATATCCATCTTGGCAAGGATGTTGGTTCGGTGATTTGCAACTGTCTTGGCACTGATGCATAGCTTCTGTGCTATGTCAGATGTGGAATGCCCCTGGGCCAGCAGGCGGAATATCTCCTGTTCCCTTGCGGTGAGATTACTGTATGCAGGGTCTGAAATTTGAGACGATTCAGCGGTTTCTATAAGGCGAGGTGCAATTTCATCGGAAAGGGCAGAATCAAGATAATATTCCCCCTGGCTAACCGCCTCAAGGGCCTGGGCAATGCACCCTGAGACCGACTCCTTTACTACATAACCCCTGGCCCCTGCACGCAGGGAGTTAAGAACGTAATCAATCTTTGAATGCATGCTTACAATAATTACTTCAGTTTCCGGCACTGCTGCCCTGAGCGTACCTGTAAGCTGTATGCCGCTTCTATCCGGCAGGGAAAGATCAACAATGGCGACATCAGGCCTGACTTCACGCACCACTTCCTCACCCTGCCGGGCGTCTATTCCCTGGCCTGCAACATCAAAATCAGTCCGTTTCTCTATGAGGTTTCTCAAACTGGTACGGAAGGTATCATGATCATCAATAAGAACGGTTTTTTTCTTTTTCATTTATTTTGTGACTCCTCAGGTGCAACAGGAAACCTTACAGTAATTTTTGTGCCATGACCAGGAGCTGAATGGAGTCTTAAAGTACCACAGATGGTCCTGACACGCTCCTTCATACCAAGAAGACCAAGGCATTTGTTATTCAAAGCCTTGCGGTAACCGTCCTCGGGGTCAAAACCCTGACCGTTATCCTCAACGGTAAGTATGATGTCTGGATATGATGCAACAAGCCCTACCCTTACCACAGTTGCCCCGGAATGTTTCATCACATTATTAAGGGCTTCCTGCACCAACCTGTAAATGTTTATGGCAGTTTCAAATTCAAGTTCAAGGTCTTCAACACCCGCCCCGTGGAATAGTGCAGAAATTCCGGTCTTGCGGCTAAAATCCCTGCAATAATCACTTAAAGCGCTTGCAAGCCCAATCTGTTCCAGACAGGGCGGACGCAAATTATACGATAGCTCACGGACAGTTTTGATACAGTGATCAAGCAGCTCTCTCCAGTTTCTTATCTCCTCATTATCCGGCACCCTGCCCTGAGTCACATCCATCAGCAGGGAATCACACGCAATCTTAAGTGATGATAGATTCTGGGCAACGTCATCGTGCAGATACAAAGATATCTGCTGACGTTCTGACTCCTGAACCGCCAATAGCTGCCTGGACAGATTATGAATCTGCTCCTCAGCCCTTTTAAGCTCTTCATTGGCCCTTACCAACTCTCTTGTTCTCTCCTGCACCTTGCTGTCAAGTTCCTGGTGAAAACCATCAAGCTTTTTCGCCATACTTGTAAATTCCCTGGCAAGCAACTCAAACTCATCACCTGAGTTTATATCAAGTCGCACATCCATATTACCTGATGCTATCTGCTGAGTGCCTTGCACCAGAATATTCACAGGCCCCAGAACAGACCTTACCAGAAAATAAAACACTGCTACCGTCAAGATGAGGACTGCTACCGAGGTGACAGCTATTACCACCAGGGCATGCCTGTACTGCTCACTTATAAAAAGTTCGGTCTTTGTAAGCGTATCAATATGCTGTTGAAGGTGTTGATCGTTTACTTCCGCAAGGACGGCAAGCTCCTCCTGAATGGTGTCTGCAATATTTGACAATTCTTCAGGATCAGGAGCCTGGTCTGTCCTCAAACGCTCCAGGATGTACTTTGAAAGTGTGGTGGCAAATATTGCATGATGAAGCGTTTCATGTGCAGCCTGATCGCTGGCAGATGCCAAAGTTTCATGTTTGTGGCTGGAATGCTCCCTGATGAGCTTATCAAGCTGCCGAGCCTTCTCCCTTATCTGCCCCGGATCAATCTGATGCTTTCTGATCCCCTGTTCCAGGGATATCAGGAGCCGTCTCAGTTTAAGCATTGCAGAGACATCTGTGGCAGCGTCTTTCTGAACCCCCTCAAAGTGATCATGTATCACGGAAAAGGTATAGATGCAGAATCCCCCCTGAATAAGCATTCCAAACATCAGGGGCAGAAAAAAGAATATTAACTTGTTACGCAGGCCCGGTTTAAACATTTGTTATCATCTTGCCATGGAAAAATTAGTAAGTATTTTTCACTATCACAAATAAAGAGGGGCAAAAATAAAGAGGGGCAGCATTTTTCAATGCAGCCCCTCCTTTTTTTAATCATAATATCTGGATTCAGAATATGTTACCCATACTTTCAGCAAATTGCTCCACATCTGCACTATCTATCCCACCGTCCCTGTTCACATCTTCCGGACATGGGCCTTCGCCACATTCCTCCCCATACGCCGCTGCAAGCATGAAGAGATCTATGCCGTCCACATCACCGTCTGAATCAATGTCTTCCGGGTGAGCTGGGAGAGATTCAGGCACGACTGCCGTAAAGGCATGGGTTCCTGTTTCATCAAGGAAATATCCTGTCACGCTCTCCGGCAAGTAGTCAGTTGAATCGGATATTCCAAAGACATAGGTGTTCAAGGTTCTGGCAATATCAAAAGTTATAAAATACTGTTCAGTAACATCATATACGAATCCATGACTGTGATTATTGGAATCTGTGTAATACCCGGCAACCTTGGCAGAGTTGTTGATCTTGTAACACCTTGTTGCTACAGCACCAGGAACATCCACTGAAGTATAGCTCCCGCTGCCGCTATCATAAAGGAAACCGTGGTACGTACCATCTGCATTCCTGTAATATCCTGTAACAAGACCACTAATATTAATACCGCTGGGGTACGTTGAAATTGCGTCAGGATAGTTGATGGGAAGCCACTCCATTAAGTTATTGGCATAAAGGAAACCAGAAGAAAGCGCCGGGTTACCGTTATTATACCGTCCAACCATATTTAACATCTGGGTCTGGAGATTAAATGCCATATCCCATACACTGGTATTTGTAGCGTCCGGGAAGTCAATGGTTTCAAAATCATAGTAGATCAGACCATACTCCGGCTCGTAAGATCTGAGTACAGACATTCCGTGCATGACTCCATCCATCACATATTCGCCGACAAATTGATTTTGGTCTGCTATACCCCTAAGCCTTGTACTTTGGATTTCACGGTTTCCGTTCATAACTCTTACGCTGACAGCATCATCTGTGACCGGATCATCATCAAGCTCATCTCCAATGATTATACCCTCCAGCAGATGACCACCTGTATAATTACATGGTTTAGGGTTAAAAAGACCAACTGTTAAGGTTCTATCCCCAATATTTAAGATATCAAAGAGTAATGGAGATGGCTGCTCACAACAGCCTGGTGCTGCATCTTTAACCGGCTCTGAATGGTCATCATAAATTTCTGCTGTCTGCATGATATTAACATCAAAAGTCTTGTATATTCCGGACTCCAAATAGTGTTCAGCAAAATCGCACGCATCTCCCACGCCATCAGAATCGGTGTCCGCCTGGCCTGGATTTTCAATAAAGGGACAGTTGTCATCATTATTGGCAATGCCATCATTATCATTATCAGCATCACAGGCATCCCCCAGGCCATCCTGGTCTAAATCAGCCATGGGATCAGAACTCCATGTATCAGGACAAAGATCACAGGCATCCCCGGCACAGTCACCATCTGTATTGGTCTGGTCTGGATTAGGAACCTCAAAACAGTTATCACAGGCATCTCCCACACCGTCATCATCAAGATCTTCCTGATCACTGTTAGGGACCCACATGCAGTTGTCCTCTACGTCAACTACCCCGTCCCCGTCAGAATCCATTTGAACTTGATCGGTACACTCGGTCATGCAGGATCCATATTCTTCATCACAGGCATAATAACACCCTTCACCCTCATTCTCGCCATAAAGGCACTGTTCATTGCAGGCACTGAAACATGTTTCGTTATCGCCGCACTGATCAGTGCAGGACATTCCGCAACTCTCTTCGCAATCCCACATGCAGGGTTCCTTGACTTCAAAATTACAATAATCATCGCAACAGAAAAACTGACACTCTTCATATAATTCAAAAAAGCAACCTGGGTTTTCCTCGGGAGAAGAAATGTCACAGTCGTCCAGGGCCTGCGTATAACAACCACATTCAGCCATCTGCGCATGAGATGCAACAGCCGTTAATGAAAGAATGATTAACGCACATATAACACATATACAGTACAGTAAAAGCCCAACGCCAAATACTAAAACATACCAAAACACATTCCCATATATTATTAAGACACCACTC
>JALWJV010000197.1:366-17295 GCA_026996955.1 Deltaproteobacteria bacterium | reverse complement strand
GGGAAGCGTATCGGACGGCCGCGGCAGATCTACACCGGGCCCAGAAGCCGCCCGTTTGTGCCCATTGATCAGCGTTCTCCCTGAGCGCCGTCTGCTTAAAAAAACAGATCGGGATGAATTTGTTTTTCAAAAGTTTGAAGAAATAATTTTAAGTGACGCTTCTCAAAAACAGTCATCTTTTTGATTAAACTTGAAAAAATCATGCACAAGCGATTCAGACCCATGATGTGACTCTGCTTATCTGGTTGACTGAATGGCCGTTCAATGTTATCCAGTTTAATTTCAGAAATTCAGCACGAGACTGGAGGCACATTATTTATAAAATGCAGCCAGCCCGGTCGGCGTATTTGGGGAGTTTATTCTGGCAGGGCAGATGGCCATGTTGCCGGGTGAATCACAGTGAGGTTAATAAAGGTACGGATATAGTCTGTACTGTTTAAACATAGCAAAAATATTAAAATACTCAGTTTCCTTACAGGAGAAAGGGGGAAAAATGGATCTTATTACTTGGGCCCAGCAAAATGCACAGACAGTTCTGGCTTTCGGAGGAATTTCATGTGGACTTTTTATCTTGACTGTCCTGCTTCTCACAAAAAAGGGGTCAGACCTGGAGAAGACCAAGGCCCAGCTCAAGGACTGCACTGATCGTCTCACAGAAAAGGAGAGCCGTATTGCAGAGCTCCAGGAGCAGATTCAGCAGAAAGACGACGAAATAAGTGAGAGAGATACCAAAATTCGTGAACTGAACGCAAAATTTGACGAATGCGACCAGAAAATTACCGAGCAGGCTGCTCTCATCAATGAGAAAGATGCAGAACTTCTCAAGCTTACCAGGGCTCTTGAAGAGGCCAGTGCTACCATGAATGAAATCCGTCAGGAAAAAGAGGCAATGGAGAATGAATACAAGATTGCCATTCTTTACACACGCCTCAAGGATATGGATACAGAATTCTATGATGAGTTCACCCAGAACATCCTGAACGGAATTGTCACCATGAACGTTGCCGACATTGATATTGATACAGCCAAGGGTATCTTCAACATGGCCCTTGAGGTGCATGACAAGTGGGTATCGCAGCACAATGCAGACGAGGATGACGACGAATAGCTGCCAAACTGCTTTTCATAAAATTGAATAAGGCAGCCGCAGCGATCCAGATACATCCGGAGGAGAAAACCCATGGATGACAGGAAGACCACGTTATATCTTGCCGTCCTCTGTATCATTCTCATGATATGGGGATCAGTACTTGATGGTAAGAGACTACATATAAAAGAGGTGCTGGAAGCAGAAAATGCGGAACTGGCATCGCTTGTTGACGAAACACGCGCAAGTTATGCCAAGGCTGCTTCAAGTCAGCTTGAATTACAGCGCAAGCTTGCAAAGCTCCAGGAACAGATTGCAGAGCTGAAGGCAAAAAACCAGGAACTCCAGAAATTAAATAAAGAGCTCAAGGCAGAACTTGAAAAAGAGAAAAAGCTCAGGGAACAGGCAGAAACCAGGGCAGATGCGGCAAAAACAGCTCCCAGTGGAAGCACTGTGGCTGCCGTTACTGCAGCATCAGCTTCAGGCAGCCAGTTCAGGCTCCAGGAGCTTGAAGCAAGGGTAACTCAGCTTATACGTCAGCGTGAAGAGCTCCAGACCCAGCTGAGAAGTGAGCAGCAAAACTCTTTCTCAGCCTCTCTGAAACTCACCGAGCTTGAAAGTCAGTTGAGATACTGCCGGGAGCGAATGAGCCGGCTTGAAGAGGAAAAACGGGATGCAGACAGACTGCGTTCCCGAATCAGGGAGCTTGAAAGCCAGCTTGCAGACAGGACTCAGGAGCTCTGGAATACCCGCCTTAGCCTTTCTGCTGACCTTGATGCATGCACCAGGCAGCTTATGAATGCTGCAAGCCCAGGGGCAGGCTCTGCAGCGACGCCTGGGCAGGGCAAGGGAAATTTCAAGTGCATGGGCAAATGCAAAAAGGCAGCAGCCATGCAAGAGGAGGCAGCAGGAAAGCCAGGGTGTAAATGTAAAAACATGCAAAACTGCATGGAGCTTAAAAAACTCAAGATGCAGCTTGATGCGTGCAGTACACGGCTGGACAGCCTTCAGAAGCAGTTCAAGGAGTCAGGGGCAAGATACCTTGAGGAAATTGCGCAGCTAAAAAAGGCAATCGCCTCAAAAAACGGCGCCTCATTGGCACCCAAGCCTCCGTGTGCAGCAGAAAAACCGCTTCCTCCCCCTGCTGATCTCAAGCTGACCACAGCAAATGACGATGTTGCCAAGCTTAAGGCAGAAATAGCGGCAAAGGAAAAGGAACTTCAGGAGTACAAAAAGAATACCGAAGCACTTCTTGAACAGATAAGGCAGCAGAGGGCGGAGATCAAGAGACTGAAGGCTGCCAAGTAATACCTGAACCGCTGTTCAGTAAAACCTCCGCGTTTCCAGGTCACTGAATGAGATTTTCAGATAAGGAAACGGATTGCCATTTATGCAGATATGTTAATCAGCAACGGGATCCCGGTTCATAACGATCTGGATCCCGTTTTTTTTGTGCAGGAGTTACCGCTATGGCTACATGGAAAATTCATCCAATGGTTATGGGAACAAAGGTATTTGACAAGGGAATGATGACCTACCAGCATGATTACGGCAAACCCTACACCATCCCCCTTTACTCCTGGTATATTGAAGGCCCTGACAAAAAGATTCTTGTGGATACCGGAGAGATGCATCCCATTCAGTCAGAGGACAGGGAGCAGGCCATAGGCGGAAAGATAATGACCTTTGAGGACGGCCTTGCAAAATGGGGACTTAAACCTGAAGACATTGACATAGTCCTCCACACCCATCTCCACAATGACCACTGTGAAAACGACTACAAGTGCTCCAATGCCACCTTTTATGTACACCAGGCGGAAATGGAACACGTCACTGACCCTCATCCGCTGGATTTCCGCTACCTGGAGGATTTTATTTATGAAATACGCGATGCCGGGCAAATCAGGACAATCACAGATAACAAGGTGGAGATAGTTCCGGGAATCGAGATGGTGCACACCCCTGCCCATACACCAGGAGGCATGTCCATCATCATCAACACATCAGAGGGCAAGGCAATAATAACCGGCTTCTGCTGCCTTAAGGAAAACTTCTTTCCGCCCCCAAGCATCACAGGCATGGAAATGGAAGTTATTCCGCCTGGGACACATGTCAATGTCTATGATGCATACGACATAATGGTCACAATAAAGGAGGAGGCAGACATACTTATCCCACTGCACGAACCTGAATTTGCCTCTGTTGATACTATCGGATAGCACTATTGATTTGCCACTCTACTGAAACCACAAGACCATTGATGATCCTTATCAACCGTACTGAAGAGTCAAACGGAAAAGAACGCATGACCAGGAGCTGACGCATCACCAATGAATATATCCATGATACTTGTACCCATAGATTTTTCTGACTGCGCCCTGAACTCGCTTAAATTTGCCATTGAAGCAGCAGAAGAGAATGATTCTTCCATTGTCCTGCTTCACGTAATCAACTCTGCTGAGGTAAAGCGCATAGCTGAATACACAAAAACTCCCATAGATCAGGTGACTGAAAGGCTTAAAAATCAGGCCATGCAGATGTTCAGGCGCTTCCTGAAACCGGTGGAGCATACATCACGCATCACTGACACCATTGTATCATGCGGCCCTCCATTTCAGGAAATAGCAATAAAGGCACGCGAGATCCAGGCAGATATGGTGATTATGGGAGGCTATGGCAGTAGAGGCAAGGGACAGATTGATGAAATATTCTTTGGAAGCACTGTGGAAAAAGTAATCAGGCTGCTCCCCTGCCCTGTACTGTGTGTACCTGTGGACTGGCCGGAGGAGGATATTTAATCTGTTCCGTGAGCAGTTAGCCAGCCAGGGCCTTTCTGTACGCATCAAGGCACCTGCTGTCAAAACAGACAAACAGCACCTTTTCAATCTCTGGATACCTTTCCAGTGCCGCACATGTTTCCTGCACTGCAATTGATGCAGCCTGGTCTGACGGAAACCGATAGGCACCTGTGCTTATTGCAGGAAAGGCCAGGGTTTTGATGCCCTTCTCACCGGCTATACGGAACACACTGCGATAACATGAGGCAAGGAGTTCCGGTTCACGCCGGTTGCCGCCGCTCCAGACAGGTCCCACAGTATGTATAACCCAGCGCGCAGGAAGATTATATCCCCTGGTTATTCTGGCCTCACCGGTTGGGCAGCCGCCAATGCCCCTGCACTCTTCAAGCAGCCCAGGGCCAGCAGCCCTGTGAATTGCTCCATCCACTCCGCCGCCACCAAGAAGCCTTGTATTGGCAGCATTCACGATGGCATCCACATCGAGGGTTGTAATATCGCCCTGGATGACCTCTATCTTGTCACTGCATGTGCTTGAACCTGTTACTGTCATAATGCTTCAGCCCTCCTATGCATTGTACACTGTGCATAGGTTGTATCTATTCAGCGTGATAATTGGTCTTGTTTCTGCGCACAAATAAAAAATGCAGGAAACCAGGACAGTGCCGGTTCCCTGCACAGATATTAACTCAATTAAGGAAATGGGGAAGCATAAGCTTCGGGTTTATGGTTCCCAAACTGAAGTTTGCGAACCAGCAAATAGTAAAGCTGCGGCTTATTTAGGCATCTCCACCTTGGGAACATCCTTCAGGGCTTCAAGTATCTTCTCCTCCGGATATTCATAATCCTGCAGTTTGCCCTCAAGGTATGCGTCATAGGCTGCAAGGTCAAAATGACCATGACCGCTGAAGCAGCACACGATTGCCTTTTCCTCGCCGGTTTCCTTGCACTTTAATGCCTCATCCACCAGCCCCCTTATGGCATGGGAGGTTTCCGGCGCCGGAATAATGCCTTCTGTACGTGCAAAGAGCACCGCTGCCTCAAACACGGGATTCTGGGTATATGCCCTTGCCTCAACCACCTTGTTCTTCACCAGGTTGCAAAGGATTGGGGCATCACCATGATACCTGAGTCCGCCGGCATGAATACCTGGAGGCTCAAAGGTATGACCCAGGGTGTACATGAGCATCATGGGAGTAAGCCCCATGGTATCACCAAAATCATACTCATACTTACCCTTTGTAAGGGTTGGGCAGCTCTTTGGCTCAATGGCTATAATTTCAACATCGCTCTTGCCATCCATCTTTTCCTTGGCAAAGGGCGCCACCATGCCGCCGAAATTTGAACCGCCACCAACACAGCCAAGAACAACATCTGCCTTGTCCCCGGCAAGCTCAAGCTGTTTCTGGGTCTCAAGGCCGATTACAGTCTGATGGAGCAGCACATGGTTCAGAACACTTCCAAGGGCATAGTTGGTGTCTTCAGATGTGGCCGCAGCCTCTACGGCCTCTGAAATCGCAAGCCCGAGACTTCCAAGAGAGTCTGGATTTTTCTTCAGCGCCTCCCTGCCGGCATTTGTCCTGTCTGTGGGAGATGGATATACCTCGCCGCCCCAGGTATGCATGAGAACACGCCTGTAAGGTTTCTGCTCATAGCTGATCTTCACCATGTAAACAGTGCAGGTCATGTCAAAAAAGTTGCAGGCAAATGACAGGGCGCTTCCCCACTGGCCCGCTCCTGTTTCCGTTGACAACTTGCTGATACCAGCCTTCTTGTTGTAGTACGCCTGTGGCACTGCAGTATTCGGCTTATGACTGCCTGGAGGGCTTACCCCCTCATTCTTGTAGTAGAGCCTTGCCGGGGTACCCAGTGCCTTTTCAAGATTCCGCGCCCTGTGAAGGGGGCTGGGCCTCCAGAGCCTGTATATCTCCTGAACCTCCTCAGGAATCTCGATCCACGGCTCAGGGCTCATCTCCTGCTCTATAAGGGCATCCGGGAATATTGCTCTAAGCTCATCAGGGGTTACAGGTTTACCTGTGGCAGGACTGATGGGAGGGGCAAGTGGCTCTGGAAGGTGCGGCAGGATGTTGTACCACGCCTTTGGCATATCCTTGTCGTCAAGTACGATTCTGTAACTGTCACTCATTATCTTCTCCTAAAATACATATATGAATTTGCACCAGACGTTCTGCATCTCCGCCTTGTTGCGCACTGAAAATTCGTGCTGATAGCGAAGTGTAAACATCATGTTCTTATGCTGATAAAAAATACCCGGACCAAGTGCAACTGCCCTTGAATGTTCCTCTTCCATATCATCAAAGAGGGACTCAAATCCTGAAGGCACTCCGCCAAAATCATCATCCGTAACCTGCTGGTAGTAATAACCGTTTATGCCAACACGCAGATTATCAATCACCATGTAGGAGACGTTGAAATCCATGTGAAACTCCTGGCCAGGTGTGCGGTCTGCTGTAACCGGAAGCGGAGAGACATAATCGTTCTGACGGGTATTTATGTCATACATAAACTTTGTTGAAAATTCCCATGCAGGAGTGGGCATGTATGTAATTGCAAGCACAGGCTCGAATGTCCAGAAGTTGCGTCCCACAGAAGTAGGATTGTCTTCATCCTCATTGTCAAAGGGGAAGTATATATCGCACATGCTTGTGGCAATATGAAGCTGCCCCTGCATTAGGTGCCAGGTAAGCAGAAAGGGGGAATAGATGAAGTATGGAGAGTTAAAGTCATAGTAGGACTCCTTTGACATGGTTCCCACAGGCATATTAAAATTTGAACCGGTATAGAGTAGGCCAGCAAAAAAATGCTGTCCGTAATTGCCTCCAAGGAGCTGGAACTTGGAGATCCAGATCAGCCTTATAAGGTCTCCAACTGCATCCACCCTGTTGAGCAATTTCTTGCCTCCCACCTTCATTGTATTACCGTCATCATCCTTCCAGTTCTCTCCATGCCCCCAGAAAAAGTAATTGATCATGGTAAGCCCAGGCGGAGGAGCTGCTCCGGGCATGAAGGCTTCAGCGCCATTGGGATATGCCTGGCCTCCTCCTGCAAAAACAGATAAAGGCATAAGCCAGACAGCAAGTGCCATTAGCGCTGGCAGGACTATTCCAAAACGTCTAAAAATACTTAAACTGAGCATAAAATTCCCTCCCTTGATTTAGTTCCTGTGACCAGTTTCAACAGCAGTGAACCAGACCCTAACCTTACAGCATTGCTGTCCGGTCTCCCCAAGGGTAATGAAGTCACCTTTCATTAATACCAGGTCACAAGGTCAATAATTCCATATTTTTACACCATGATGAATGGCTATTCAATAAAACTTTGCCCGTTTTACAGATATCAAAGAGCTCAACACGTTTTTTGTGCTGCATAAGTGGCGTTTCCGTCCACTTTGTGATAGATTTCCTCTGATTATTGCCATTAAGCTGAAGAACTGTTACCAGCTGCTTCAGTGTCAATAACAAAACTGTACTTACCAAGGAGCAAGTTTTGGCAAAACGGAATATAAAGCAAGACCGGGGTAAAAAAAGAGCTGTTCAACAGGAAACAGGCTCTATACGTTTGAAACAGGGAGAAACCGAAGATAAACCACTGGCAACAACTCCTGCGGCATTATTCTATAACCGGCTTAAAACAAGGACCTTGCTTCTTGAAATCATCACCCTCTGCCTTGTTATAGCAGTGGGTATGCTTGTAAGGGTTGAAGACTACCAGGACTGGAAATCCAACCCCGCAAGGGCGTTTTACAAAGGAGAACCGCTTCTCACCACCTTCGACGGATACTATTATCTGAGCCTTGCCAAGGACCTGATTGACGGCACCTACACGCCGGTAGATACATTAAGGGCGGTCCCTGACTACCCCAAACGTCCGGAACCACCGCCGCTTATATCGGTTCTTGCCGCTACTGCCGCCAAAATCACCCACCTTTCCCTGAACTGGATCGGGACATTCATGCCACCGATCCTGGGTATCCTCCTTGCCCTGCCTGTGTATGCCCTGGGAAGATTTTACGGAGGCCCGTCAATGGGGCTAACTGCCGCTCTGATGAGTCTTCTCTCCTTCTATTATATATACAGGAGCAATGTCGGATGGTTCGATACAGACTGCATGAACGTAACCTGGGCAACCTGTGCTGTGTTCTGCTTCCTCAAGTTCGGGGTTGAACAAACCCGAAGGAGATATTTCTACCTTGCCGGAGGATTTGTGGTACTGGGTCTCTTTCTGTGGTGGTGGGATCAGACCCCCCAGGTAACTATCACCATTACATTGCTGCCGTTGGTAGTGGCCCTGCTCTTTTTTTACCGCCCTCCCAGGCGGGAAGGGCTGATATTGGCAGGCATTGCCGCTTCTGCGCTGTTCCTGCTGCTTGCATGGAAGGGATTTGACCTGCCGGTAAAAGTTATCAAAGGGGTTGTTTCCCAGTATCAGTATATATCAAAAGAGGCATCAAGCGATTTTCCAAACATAGGTGTTACAATTTCAGAACAGGCACGGCCAAGTTTTAAGGAAATAGTCCAGAAAACCACTGACAGCCTTCCTGTATTCCTGTTTGGCGTGGCTGGCCTGCTGTTTCTCTTTTACAGGAAACCCAGAGAAAGCCTCTTTCTTTCTGTACCACTGATACTGGGCTGTCTCTCGTTCTTCTTTGCCAAACGATTCATAATCTTTCTTGCGCCTGTGCTGGCGCTTGGCACGGGATTTCTCATATCAGAGCTGTGGCACTGGAAGAAAAAATTCAGTTGGCTTGCCATTGTGGCGCCGCTCCTTGTGCTTGTGCTTGCCTATCCTGCCTACAGCAAGGGCATGAAAAAGACCTTCTGGCCCAAAGAGCCACCCCATTTGATAGCAGGAATGGTTGAGGCTGGTCAAAAAACACCAGAAGATGCTGTTATATGGGCATGGTGGGATCATGGCTACAACATGATCTATTGGGCGCGGCGGGGTACAATCAATGACGGTTCTGTACACATGCCGGAACGGTCTGTATATAACGCCATTCCTTACACTACACATAACCTCAGGCTCTCTGCCAACTTCATGCAGTTCTACGTGGCACGGGGCATGAGTGGAATCAACATGTTTTATAAAGCCCTTGGCAAGGGCAAAGCAAAGGGGCTTGCCATGATAAAAAAGGTCATGGCTTTGGGGCCTGAAAAGTCACGTTTTTTAATTGCTCAGGCAGGGTTGAAACCAACCGAACAGTATAAAACCCCTGAGGACTGGCTGCGGTTCTTCTTTCCTTCAGATGCACGACCTGTCTATCTTTTCGTGGACTGGCGGCTCACGCTTACCAGTTACTGGTGGTTCTGGCTCGGTTCCTGGAACATTGAAAAACATGAGGGGATCCACCCGGTTTACAAGGCATATTACGGACTTAAAAAGAAAAATGACCTTACCTATGCCAACCGTATGATATCGGTTGATTTCAAAAAGGGCGTGGCACAGAAGGGACGCAGGCAGGTCATGCTTAAAAAGGGGCTGATAAACTACGGAAGAAAGCTTAAAAGATTCTCATTTGAACATAAAAAGGGATATGACTTTGAAATTCTTGCCCCTGCTGGCTTTGGCGCCCTTGAGGACAGTGCCATTGCAGAATCTGTCTTTAACAAACTCTTTATCAGGCACATTAACGCACGGCCCTACTTCTCGCCTGTTTCCCTCAGGACACCGTCTTACCAGATTTGGAAAGTGACAGGGGACAGGATAGACTGGACCAAGTTTTACAGATAAAGGCGTTTTATGCCGTGCGCACTTTGAATTACCCAATGAAAGTATCCGTAATAATACCTGCGTACAACGAAGAGGGGGCAATTGGCAGCACGGTCTCCCGCATAAAAGAGCTGTACCCGGAATATGAGATTGTGGTTGTGGATGACGGAAGTACAGACAAGACAAGGGAAAAGGCAAAAAGCGCTGGTGCAAAGGTGGTGGTACACCCCTATAACATCGGTAACGGTGCGGCAGTAAAGACAGGCATAAGAAATGCCAAGGGCGATTTTGTGGTACTCATGGATGGAGATGGCCAGCATGCTCCAGAAGATATAGCAAAACTCCTGAAATATGCAGAGGAGTATGACCTTGTGGTGGGGGCAAGAAGCTCAGCCAGTCAGGCATCTGTTCAGCGCCGTATAGCAAACTGGCTCTACAACAGGCTTGCATCCTATGTGGGAAAGTTTCCCATAAAAGACCTGACCTCAGGATTCAGGGTGTTCAGAAGGGCAACGGTAATGCGCTATCTCTACCTGTTTCCCAACACCTTTTCATACCCAACCACAAGCACCCTTGCCTATCTTCGAAGCGGGCTTACTATCAAGTATGTGCCCATAGTAGCTAAAGCAAGGATAGGAAAGAGCAAGATAAAAATCCTGCAGGACGGAAGCCGTTTTGTGATAATAATCATCAGGATCGCAACCCTGTTTTCCCCACTTCGAATATTCATCCCCTTGAGTCTCTTCTTCTTTCTTGTGGGGTTGGGCTATTATAGCTATACTTTCATGACCCAGCACCGCTTTACCAACATGTCAGCCCTTCTCTTTATAAACGGCATGATAGTCTTTCTCATGGGGCTGATATCAGAGCAGATAACCCAGATGCGTTACGACAGGGTGGAAGACCGGCCTGAAACCCATTAAACCAGCCAAAGCATCCCCGGAAGCCTCGGTGTCCATCACTGACAAACACCATGCACACAGTAATTCTGCCACTGTATCCACACAGGAAACAGATAAGGCGCCATTTTGTCTTATCACCGCCCCTGACAACAAAAAGGCTTCCGAGTGGTCACTGGTGCTTACGGCAAGGGGTATTCCGCACAAATGGAGACATTACCAGGACTCCATTGACATTGAAGTGCCAGGGCATCTCTGCAAAACAGCAAAGGCAGAGATCAAAGAATATGAGGCAGAGAACCGGAACTGGCCCCCTGAACGCATTCTGCCAGCCACCTACCAAAACACGGAAACCTGCATATTTGTCCTGATGACACTGTGTGGCATCATGGGCTATGCACTTTCTCCTGAGTTTGAAACAGCAAGGTGGCAAGGCACTGCGTGGGCTGATAAAATCCTTCAGGGTCAGTGGTGGCGTGCAATCACAGCCCTGACCATCCACAGTGGCCCTGCCCACCTCCTTGGAAATATGCTGACAGGAGGCTTTATAATGGTGCAGGCATGCTCGTACATGGGCTCGGGGCTGGCATGGTTTCTGACCGTTATCTCTGGAATTTCCGGAAACCTTCTTAATGCCTTTATTCAACCCCCTGATCACATATCTGTAGGAAGCTCTACTGCCATATTCGGGCTTATTGGTGCTGTAACTGCATTCAGGGCAGTGCTCCAAGAATCAGACAGAATCAGGGACTACATGCTTCCGCTTGGGGCAGGCTTTGCCCTTTTGGGGTTTACAGGTTCATCAGGAAAACATACAGACCTTGGGGCACATGCATGTGGATTTGCATCAGGGCTTGTGTTTGGTGCCGTTGCAGGAATCATTGTATTAAAATACGGCAGTCCCGTCAGAAGCCTAAATCTCATTCTCCTTGCCATAGCAGTCATTCTCCCTGTAATCGGATGGTTTATGGCGCTGGTGCCTGGGGGATGACTACTAGAAATCGTACTCTTAGAGGGTCAACTTGATGAAAAGAGAAACCGTACACACGGCCGCACTGCTATTGCTGGTATTTGCCATATCTGTGCTTTTTCTGTTCATGATCAGGAACTTTATCATGCCAATTTTCATGGCAGGACTCTTTACGGCACTTGTGCATCCGGTTTACACCTGGCTTACTGCAAGGCTTGACGGGCGGGAGAACCTGGCATCAGGAATAACGGTAACAGCAATCGTACTGCTCATAATCATCCCGCTCTCTGCCCTTGTAACCATTGTGGTCTCACAGGCAATTACAGTTGGACAGTCCGTGAGCCCCTGGATACACTCCTTCATAAACAAACCATCAATCATATCAACCTACCTTCACAATCTTCCGTTCTACGACCAGATACTGCCATACAGGGACTTTATCATTCAGAAGGCAGGACAGCTTGTGGGCACTGTGTCGTCATTTCTCATAGACAGCCTGTCATCTGTTACAAGCCTTACCATTACCGCCCTTCTGAACACCCTCATCATGCTCTATGTAATGTTCTATTTTCTCACAATGGGCAACACGCTTCTCAATAAAATACTTTATTACCTGCCCCTGGAAGACAGGGATGAGCAGCTCCTGCTCAACCGTTTTACCACAGTTGCCGGGGCAACAATCAAGAGCACGTTTATTATCGGCATGCTCCAGGGGTTCCTGTGCGGCCTGGGATTTTACCTTGCCGGAATAAAGGGACCTGTATTCTGGGGAACGGTCATGGCAGTAATGTCCATTGTCCCTGCGGTAGGCACTGCCATAATATGGGGACCTGCCCTTGTTATACTGGCACTTCAGGGGGACTGGAAAGGCGTTTCCATACTGGTGGTATCCTGTGCCCTGGTGGCAGGAAACCTGGACAACCTGCTTCGTCCAAGGCTCGTTGGCAGGGACACCCAGATGCATGATCTCTTTGTACTTTTTGGCACCCTGGGAGGCATAAGCATGTTTGGTATTAAGGGCATTATCGTAGGTCCTATCATAGCAGCTCTTTTTATCACTGTATGGGAACTTTACGGCAACTCATTTCACAAGTATCTTCCGGCGGTTGGAAGCGTCAGGTCGGGAAAAGAGGAAAGCGATGAGTCTCAACCTTAAAAATAGTCAGCACCATTCCGGAACCTGTTGACAGTGCCGCCGGCGAACGGTAGTTTTATAAATCTGTACCATATTCAAATTCACCAAAATTATCATGAAAATAAAAGTAGAACTTGACAAATTTCACTGCAAGGGATGTGGCGCATGTGCTGAAGTTGCCCCTGATGTCTTTGAAATGGACGAAACAGGAGATAAGGCTAACCTGCTCAAGGATGAAACCACGGAGCAGGAGACAGTGGAACTTTCGGCTGCCATGTGCCCCACCAAGTGCATAGAGGTAACCGCTGAGAAAGAGGAGAAATAACTTATGTTAAAGGATGGAGAGAAAGGAGCTGTTCTTCAGCGTGACAAGGAGAGCTATGCCATTGTACCACACTTTCCTCTGGGACTTGCTGACCCTCAAATCCTTCGTAACATTGCAGATGTTGCGGAAAAATATGGAGCTGCCCTTAAGATAACAAGTGCATCCCGAATTGCCATCGTGGGCCTCAAGGAAGAGGATATTGACAGTGCATGGGAGCAGATAGGCACTGATCCGGGAGCTGCGGTAGGTGCATGTGTCAGAAGTGTCAAGGCATGTCCCGGCTCAACCTTCTGCAGGCTTGGCAAACAGGACTCAATCGGCCTTGCCCAGGAGCTTGACAAGCGGTATCACGGATACAGCCTGCCTGCCAAATTCAAGATGGGCGTATCCGGCTGCATTAACCAGTGCGCAGAAAATTGCATCAAGGACCTTGCTTTTACAGGCAAGAGCGATGGCTGGGTCATACAGATAGGCGGAAACGGAGGCTCCAGGCCTGCACTTGCCCAGGAGCTGGTTTCTGGCGTCACCACAGAAGATGCACTTGAAATTACAGAGCGCATCCTGACCTTCTACAAGGATCATGCCAAAAAGATGGACAGGATGAGCCGTGTTATCAGCAGGGAAGGCATTGACAGCCTGAAAAAGGCAGTACTCGGCTAAAATCATGATGCAAACACAGGAACAGTCCGCAACTTCTGCACCCCTTGACTTTTTTGCCGGAATTGGCCGCAGGGCCTTCAATTTCATAGGTGAGCTGGGTGCAGTAACCATCTTCTTTTTGCACGGGCTGTCCCTGATCTTTTCACTGCCCTTCCAGTTCAAAAAAATCGTACAGCACATCTATTTCATAGGTGTGAAATCTGTACTGATAATCTCGCTGATCGGGCTGTTTACCGGCATGGTGCTGGGCCTTCAGGGTTATTACTCCCTTGTCAAATTCGGTTCTGAAGGGCTCCTTGGCGCTGCCGTGGCACTCTCCCTTATCAGGGAGCTTGGGCCGGTTCTGGCAGCGCTCATGATTATCGGCAGGGCAGGCTCATCCATAGCTGCTGAAATAGGCATAATGCGTATCTCCGAGCAGATTGATGCCCTTGACACCATGGACATCAACCCTGTGAGATACCTCATAAGCCCCAGGATTGCAGCATCAATCATCGTCTTTCCACTGCTCACTGCTTTTTTTGACGTAATAGGAATAGTTGGAGGCTATCTTACAGGTGTCATAATGCTGCAGATAAACTCCGGCATCTTCATGAACAGCATCTACAGCAGTGTTGAGTGGGCGGATGTCAGCGAGGGATTTATCAAGTCATTTGTTTTTGCTGCAATAGTTTCCACAATTTGCTGCTATGAGGGGTATTTTACACACATGAGACCAGGGGGATTTGGTGCAAGGGGAGTAAGCCTTGCAACCACGTCTGCCGTGGTAATCTCCTGTGTCCTGGTACTTATTGCTGACTATGTGCTTACATCATTTCTCATGTAATGACAGATAACACCGCCAAAAAACCATTCATAGAGTTCCGGAATGTCACCAAGCGTTTTGGAGACCGCACCATACTGGACAATGTCAACGTATCCATTTACCGGGGTGAGATTACTGCCATTATCGGCAAAAGTGGTGTTGGCAAGAGTGTTTTTCTGAAACACATTATCGGCCTTATGAAGCCGGACAGCGGGGAGATCCTGTTTGAAGGCAGGCCGCTTGCCGGCATGAAGCGCAATGAGTGGACCGCTTTCAAGAGAAGTGTAAGCTACATGTTCCAGCAGAACGCCCTGTTTGACTCCCTGAATGTCTTTGAAAACATTGCCCTTCCCCTGAGGGAACGCACAAGAATGAAAGACAGGGAGATCAGGGAGAAGGTTCAGCAGAAACTGGAACAGTTTGAAATCGAGGAGGTTCTGGACAAGTACCCTTCCCAGATTTCAGGCGGGATGCAGAAAAGGGTTGCACTTGCAAGGGCGCTGGTGACAGACCCGGAGATCATACTCTTTGACGAACCAACAACCGGCCTTGATCCCTTGCGGAAAAATGCAGTCCTTGCCATGATTGCACACCATCAGCGCGAAATCGGATTTACCGCAGTCATGGTAAGTCACGACATTCCTGATGTTTTTTTCATATCTAACCGGGTGGCCATCATAGAAAACAAAAAAGTGCCCTTTCAGGGCACGCCTGTTGAGCTTGAGCAGTCTGACAATGAGGTAGTAAGACAGTTCCTGCTTGGCCAGGAGAGCCTGAAGGATGAGCTTACCGGTCTGCTTACAAAGCATGAGCTTGAGAGGCTGCTTAACTCCGAGCTTGCAAGAATGGGCCAGTACCAGAACAGGCTTACACTGATCCTCTTTACCATAAACGATCTCAAGCAGGTAAGGGAGAAAATCGGCTACATACTTGAACAGAGGCTCGTGCAGTGCCTTGGAATGATGCTCAAGAAACACTTTGGCATGATCGGCACCTCTGCAAGATATGATACATGCAGCATAGTCACCGTACTGCCCCACACAGACAGGGAACGGGCAGTCAAACACCTTGAGGGCCTGAAGAAGGAGATGCAGGAGATGGCCCTGCTCAAGGCTGACAAGTATCCCAAAAGCTGTGTTGACATATCTGTAATGGCAGGGATAGCAAGCACAGACAGGCCGGTTACAATAGAAAGCCTTGTCCGTGAGGCAAAAAATGAACAGCAGCTCATGGCAAGGTTATCCTGCAGCGGCAACGGAGTAAAAGAATGAAAAAATATTCAATGGAAGTAACGGTTGGCATCTTCATCTTCATTGGGCTTCTGTTCGTAGGATACCTCACTGTCAAACTTGGCAAAATGGAACTTGTGGGCAGTAACTATTACACCATATTTGCCAACTTTGACACCATTGGCGGCCTGAAAAAAGACAGCAGTGTCCGCATGGCAGGGGTTGAAATAGGAAGAGTCGGGGAGATCAAGCTCGATATTGACTCTCTCACCGCTCGCATAGCCATGAAGATACGAAAGGGCGTGCCCATTCAGGAGGATGCCATTGCATCAGTCAAGACCAATGGACTGATTGGGGACAAGTATGTAAGCATTTCGCCAGGCGGCTCTGAAGAGCTCCTTGGTGACGGAGATGTCCTCACAGACACAGAACCGCCCATTGATATTGAAAGTCTCCTTGGGAAATATGTATTTGGAAGTGTGAAGAAATAATCGGGCTTTCTGCCGATTGTCAGGAATTGTTTCAAGTCAGGCTGCCAAATGAACGAAAGGAATAAAAAACCACTTCCTCAAAACCTGAATGTACATGGAGTTTTAAAATGCACAGACTGATCATTCTTTTGGCTTCGCTGATGCTGGTATTTTTCATTTCTTCTGGAAACGCCGTTGCGCAGACTGCCCAGTCCCCTCTTAAGGTAATAGAAAATGCCTATAACGAGCTTCTGAGCGTTCTGAATGACCCTGCATACCAGGGCAAAGAGGCAGAGACCAAACGCCAGGAAAAGTTGAAAGAGCTTGCAAACAGAATATTTGATTTCCGCAAGGTCTCACTGCTTGCCCTGGGCAGGAATGCCAGGAAGTTTAAAAAGGACGAATTCGATCAGTTTGCTACACTGTTTGCCAAACTGCTTCAGAATACTTATGTCAGCCGGATAGATACATATAAAGACGCCAAGGTCAGCTTTGACAAGGAGCGGATGCTGACACCCAAAAAGGCACTTGTTGAAACCACTGTAACCTATCAGGGCAAGAAAATACCCATCACCTACAGGCTCTACAAGAACGGAAATGAATGGAAGGGGTATGATGTCCTGGTGGAGGGGATCAGCCTTATCAAAAACTACCGGACCCAGTTTAACGAACTGCTTAAAAAAGACACGCCGGCAGAGGTGATAAAGATGGTTCAGGCCAAGCTGGATGAGCAGGCAAAACTGGATACATCCAGACAGGAGGGCTGATGCCTGAAAGCCCTGCCAGGTACACTGCCGGACAGGGTAAAATTCCATCCATAACTC
>JALWJV010000197.1:0-356 GCA_026996955.1 Deltaproteobacteria bacterium | reverse complement strand
TTCCTGCAGGCCTCATCAAGGCTCTGCAGTACTCCAGCCTCATCTATGGTGAGCAGGTTTCTGTCATGCATCAGGAACCTGCCTCCAACCATCACATCTTGCACATCACCGCTCCTTGCCGCATACACAACCTGGGACACGGGGTTATAGCAGGGCCTCAAATGGGCCTGGTCAAGGTCAATAATGGCAAGATCGGCTCTGCAACCTGGCTCAAGTCTTCCAAGATCACCCCTGTGCATGGCATCAGCAGCCCGGCACGTTGCCATTGCCAGTGCCTCTCGTGCTGAAACAACCTCGGGATTACGGGTTATTCCCTTTGGAAGCTTTGCGGCTGTATCCATCTCGCTCATGAGATC
>JALWJV010000196.1 GCA_026996955.1 Deltaproteobacteria bacterium | reverse complement strand
CTGTTGAGGGGTCTGCCAACATGGTCATCAGACAGTTTCTGTCAAAGAGGCTTTGTGTCTCCAGGAATGCAGTTAAACTTGTAAATGGTGACAAGAGTAGGGAAAAAATTTTTTTAATTAAGGGCCTCACACCAGAAGAAGTAGTCAGCTTCTTATCCTGATCATTCTCCAGATTTGATCAATCTCATATACAAGACCGTATTCAATCAGCTCCTCTGTTCGTAGCCAATCCCCATCTCCGTGCAGGATGCGCATTGCGCACCAATTTCTGTATCCATTCAGTCAGGTTTCCCCGGATTTATGAAAAGAAACTGTTATGTCGATAAAAGGCATGACACTTGCTGAAAAAGCTGGATGGTGCATACAAACATTTACGAGGTGCTGCGAATGCCAATATATGTATGGGAATACAAGAACAAGGCAGGAATGAAGATAAAGGATGAGATTGAAGCCAAGGATGAAAAAACAGCCCTGGCCCTGCTCAGCCGACGAAACATCAAACCTGACAAAATCAAGGAAAAGCCAAAGGATATATTTGAAAATATAGCCTTTTTTCAGCCAAAGGTTACCACCAGGGATATTGTTATCTTTACAAGGCAGCTTTCTACAATGATTGATGCAGGCCTTCCCCTGATCCAGGGACTTGATATCCTTGGCTCTCAACAGGAGAATCCTACTTTCCGCAAGGTCCTCAAGGAGATAAAAACCGATGTGGAAAGCGGACTAACATTTGCCGAGGCATTAAAAAAATTTCCTAAACTATTTGATAATCTTTTTTGCAACATGGTTGCTGCAGGCGAGATGGGCGGTATCCTTGATGATGTCCTCAGGCGGCTTGCAACTTATATGGAAAAGGCAGAGGCGCTCAAGGGGAAGATCAAAAGTGCCCTTAACTACCCAATAATCGTTCTGTCTATCTCCTTTGCCGTAATCGCTATCATCATGATCTTTGTTATCCCGGTCTTTTCAAAGATGTTCGAGGATTTTGGTTCTGCCCTCCCTCTTCCTACCCAGATAGTTGTAAATATGAGTAATTTTCTGAAGTCATACTTTTTTGCCATTGTGGGCGGAATTGTGATTTTAATCATAGCCTTGAAAAAAACATATCAAACGGAGAAGGGACGCTGGGTAATGGACAAGATGGCCTTGCGAGCACCGGTATTTGGTCCGCTGCTAAAGAAAGTTGCTGTTGCCAAGTTTTCCCGTACCCTGGGCACCCTGATAAACAGTGGTGTCCCAATTATAGATGCCCTTAACGTGGCAGCCGGAACAGCCGGAAACAAGATCGTAGAGTATGCAATCAGGGACGTAAAGAACAGCATCAGCGAGGGGCGCACCATTGCACAGCCCCTGATGGAAAGCGGCATATTCCCGGGAATGGTTGTGCAGATGATATCTGTTGGAGAGACAACCGGTGCCCTGGATGCCATGCTCAACAAGATAGCAGATTTTTATGATGAGGAGGTTGATACGGCTGTTGAGGGACTTACATCAATGATTGAGCCGTTAATGATTACCTTCCTTGGTGGATTTATTGGCGGAATTATCGTGGCCATGTACCTGCCGATTTTCAAAATGGCAGGTGCAGTGGCCGGATAGAGTGGCATCAAGACAGGCATAAAAAAATCCCCTGGGCCTAAAGGCTTCAGGGGATTTTTTTGGTGATATAAAAACTTTTTTACCACCAGCAGACAGTCTTGTCTGCGGCGAATATCTTCTCTACCAGTACAGAGTAATCTGGATTGTCCTCGTAGAGTTTGAACTCATCTGCTTCGCGGTCGCGATTGAGAATTTCAACCAGTGTCTTTACATCGTCGTTTGGCTCTGAACGATATACCTGAAGTATTTTCATGGCTTCGTCTCCTTATGATTGCTTACTCAGCACAGGCTGGCGGCGGCTCTTTGGTCTGCTTGGGCAGTCCGTAAGGAATGATTACATCTGCATCCCTCATCCTCTCACCAAGTTCTTTGATGTCGATGTTGGTGATCTCAACACCTTCGGGAAGATCTGAGGGTGCCTCTGCACCACAGCTGAATACCTCGCCTTCCATGTCTGCAATCCAGGCGATATTTTCAGATACGTACTCGTTGAACTGTGGGAATTCGCCGTTCATGATTACGGGGTAGCCGTAATGATTCTCAACAGCAAGGCCCAGAGCTGAACGAATACCATCGTTATAAAAACGGTTGGCAATTAAGATATATACTTTTAAAGATTCCATTTTTTATAACTCCTTATAGCACTATGTACTTTCCACATTCATCCAGCAGGGCGCCGTGGTATGCCTGTGTCCTCATCTGCTTTGGTGTGAGTCCTGCAGGGATGTCCTTCTCGGAATCATACCCTTCACAGGTGTAGCTGTCAGCGCAGATTGCCAGATTCTCTTCTCCACACAGCTCGGCAAGACCCTTAAAGCGAGGATCTTTTGTGAGGTGGATAGATTTGTAGGTAAAAAATATCATAGGTTGCTTCCCAGCCTTCTTGGCAGCTTCAGCAATGCCTACCACGTGAGTCATGTGCTGGGGTGAAGTTACAAAAATAGCCAGTTTGTTCGGATCGGCAGCCATATTAGGTGTCCTCCCTTAATAAGTTAAAGCGCCGTCTCAATGCAGGGCTGGTAGGATCCAGCCCTGTGAGTTGTTACTTTTTCTTTACGTAAAAACGGATGAAACCTGAATCTTCCTTCTCACCCAGGTACTCATGACCGGCACGTGAACACCAGCCGGGGATGTCATTTCTTGAGCCGGGGTCAGTACCGAGGATCTCAAGAATCTCACCTGAGTTGATCTTTTCGATCTCTTTTTTGGTCCTGAGAAGGGGCATAGGACAGCTGAGTCCCTTTGCATCCAGTGTACGTGCTACTTCTAACCCGTCGGGGGCCTGTTTAATGTCGCTCATAATTCCTCCTTGGTTTTGGTTAATAGGTTATATTGAAAAATCCCTGAAAAAACCCTTGATTGGGCCTACATCTCCACAATAAGTTTTCCGCTGTCCTCGTTCCAGACCACCACAAGATACCAGATGGTCATTATGGCAAGTATCAGTATGAGTGTGCCGGTATAGCCCATTACATCAGGCAGATAGACGTATTTGCCAAGTTTTCCGCTGGCCTCAAGCTCCCAGTCACGGAAGTAGTTGGTCATGATGGAGTTTGTTATGCCGAAGAATGGCACAACCAGCCAGAGCTTGATCTGGCCTTCACCAACACGCCACAGAGTTCCTGAGCCACAGCCACCGGCAAGCATTGCACCAAAGCCGAAGATGAAGCCGCCAACTATGGAGCCCCATCCAAAGGTTCCGCGTACATAGTTGATGGGCGCAAGCACAGATTCGCCATCTGCCCTCATGGGAACAGCGTATTTCAGTACTGCTGCTCCGACTGCAACCACTGCAATACTCAGGGCAACAGATTTTGCCAGGGTGCAGTCACCGGTCATGTGCGGCTCCCTGAATCCCTGGACCATGCACCAGCGTCCGCGCTGCATGGTGTATCCCAGGGCAGCAGATATTACCAGGATTCCGCAGAGTGACGCCATGTAATCGCTGTCTGCATCTGCATACTTGTTTGCACCCCAGATAATGAGTACCAGTGTTATGATGCCCAGGATAATCTTGATGGCGTAGGGGAAGTCTATTGTCTTGGCGCCTCCGCTACCCCAGGAGATGTGTTCCATCTCCCAGTAGATATACTTGAGACCCAGAACTACACCGGCCACAAGGCCTGCCCACATGGTAAAACCGTTTGCGGCAAGGTTTCCAATGGCATTGTACATTCCGCCAACATTACAGCCACCTGCAAGGGTTGAGCCGATGCCCATGAGGATACCAGCCATTATTCCCTTGCACATTTCAAGTACAGGCGGGATACGGATGGCAAAGTCATTGCCCAGGCACGCTGACAGGAATGCACCTGCAACAAAACCGATGCCGATTACAGATCCTGAATTGGCAAGAATACTCTTTGGGGCCTCATCATAAAACTCCCCGAAGAATCCCCACTCCATTCCGCTAAAGTGGGCTATGCCGTAAAGAATCCAGTCTCCCCAGTTCCTGATGGCGCCAACAGCACCCCAGGGCCGCCACCATGCCATGATGAGAACGCTGAACAGACCTACCAGCAGACCGGCAACGGTAGCGTTCCACTCCGTCTGGCAAAGGGTCTTGTAAAGATCCTTGGCCTTGCTTAAGAAAATGCTTTCTTCACTCATCAAGAATTTCCTCCCCAAATAAAGTAGAATCCGGCCTCACGCACACTGCTGTGCAGACCTGTTAAGTGCAGCAATCCGGATGGATCGCGATATTGGATAAGACCTGCCTTGCGGTCAGGTTGGCTCCTCCTGAACAGTTGACTCCCTGGCGGCAGCAGCAAGCGCATACGGCAGTTGCGTCACATGCAAATAAAAGATATTGTACTCCCCATAGACGATATCGGTGCGGATGCACATGGACTTGTCCTGAATTTTTTACAGATATTTAACTTGGACCAGCAC
>JALWJV010000195.1 GCA_026996955.1 Deltaproteobacteria bacterium | reverse complement strand
AGGGCGAATTTAGGTATGTATGGTGCAATAACCGGCTTTGGAATATTTTTAAGGCCAAGCACCTGGGATGACGAGATCACCCCAAGTGCCAGGACCATGTCCACCTGTGATGACCTGAAAAGCCTTCTAAGGGCACTTTTCACCCCCTTTACGCTGTCGTTGCCGGAAAGGACCCACTTGTCGGAAAACTTTATCCTTGCCTCGTTCCTGGCAACTCCTGCAATCTCCTTTTTATACCGCTCAAGCAGCGCCATGTCCTGCGGTGTTGAACCATCCATAACAACACCTACCCGCCATACCTTTGAGCTGATATTCAACATGGCATCCACATTGTCCCGGGCATAAAGCTGCGGGGCAAATATGCCTGCGGCCGCAAGCAGGGCTGTCAAAAGGAAACATACGCTATTTTTCATATGAAGAACTCCCGATTATTTGATTTTGAAAAAGGTTGCATAGAGAACCGGTACAAAGATAAGGGTAAGCACCGTCGCAAAACCAAGACCAAAAACAATAGTCACTGCCATGGATACAAAGAACGCATCCTGGAACAGCGGAATCATGCCCATCATGGTTGTAAGGGCGGCCATCATGACAGGCTGCATCCTGGATACCCCGGACTCAACGATTGCGTCCATGCCAGGCATACCCTCCCTGATGTTTATGTCAATCTGGTCAATTAACACCAGTGCATTTTTGATAAGCATGCCGGAGAGGCTCATAAGACCAAGAAGCGCCATGAACCCGAAGGGCTGCTTAAGCAGCAGAAGACCGGCTGTAACACCGATAAGCGCAAGAGGCACTGTGAGCCAGATAATCAGCGGCTGCCTGAAGGCGTTGAACATGAAGATAACTATTAGAATCATCATGCCAAAGTAGATTGGTATGTTGGCAGCAAGCTGTTTCTGGGAGTCGGCGGAATCCTCAAGCTCTCCACCCCATGCTATAAAGTAGCCTGACTTGTCCTTCAGAGGGATTATGTCGTCATACTTGATGGGTATGGTCTTGTCTGTCCACTCCTCGCCGTCCTTCAGGGGATAACCCCTGTATGCGGCCAGATCAACGCCAAGCGCCTGCTCTACCCTGGGCTTTACCCTTGCCATAAGCTCAGCAGGAAGCTCCTGCCTGGGGTCTGCATGAATCTTTATCATCTGGCGCCTGTGCCACCTGGATACACGGGCATTTTCCCAGCCGGTTTCCATGCCGTTAAGCACCTGCATAATTGGCACATAGCGCTGTGCCATAGGGCTGAAGAGCTGGATTTCAAGGAGATCGTCAATGGTATCCCGTTCAGCCTCCGGGGCCCTTGCTATGATTGGAATGAGGTTTATACCCTCGCGGTAAACCCCTGTTGTCTTGCCGGAATAGTTTGCCTCTATTGCTGTTGCAACCATGGGCCTTGTGATTCCCAGGGACATGGCACGATCCTCTGCCAGTATGGGCTCAGGGACCTTGACCTTCTCACCCCACTCGGTGCGCACAGCCTTGGCTCCTTCCTCCCTGAATATCCGCACGGCCTTCTCCGCCATTGCCCTCAACAATTCAGGGTCTTCACCGTTTATACGGAGCTGAATCTTGCCTCCATTGGCAGGACCGAGGTTGAATTTCTTGACGTTTATGCAGCCGTCAGGGAACATCTCTTCAAGGTCATGCTGAAACTTGGGCTGCATCTTGTCTATCTTCCTGTAGTCATCCACAGTAACCAGCACACTGGAATACTGGTTGGCAGCCTCAACAGGAACCCCGTAGGTAAGCAGGAAGCGCGGATGCCCCCCGCCAATTGCCGATGCTATCTGGGTGATACCTTCCTGTTTTTTCAGGTACTCCTCAATCTGCTTGACTTTTTTGGCTGTCTCTTCAACATGAATGCCCTCCCTGAAGAAACTCTCCACCATAAACTGCGGCCTGGTGGAAGCAGGGAAAAAGAGCTGTTTGACAAAACCGAATCCGTAAACAGACAGCACGAAAAGACCTGCAACAATACCAATGGTTATCCACCGCTGTTTGATGGCAAGGGTGAGGAATTTTCTGTAAATCTCATAAAATTTGCCTCCGTATGCATCCTCAGAGCTTCCCTCTGACTCCATGTCCTTTTTGGAAAGGATAAACTTGCTGGTTACAAGTGGAGTGGTGGTAACCGCTGTTACCCATGACAGGGACAGGGAGATAAGGATGACGTAGTAAAGGGACTGGCAGTACTCACCTGTGGAGTTTGACATGCCGCCAATGGAGGCAAATGCCATTACAGCCACTGCGGTTGCAGCAAGAAGCGGCATGGAATTCTGACCCACCACCTCCTTTGCAGCCTGCAGGCCATCCATGCCCTGCTTCATCTTGACCTTCATGCCGTCCACCACCACGATGGCATTATCCACCAGCATACCAAGGGCAATAATCAGGGCGCCAAGTGAGATTCGTTCAAGGGTTATGTGGTAATAACCCATGACCACAAAGGTAGCGGCAATGGTGAGCATGAGGATAAAGCCGATAATGATACCGGACCTGAGCCCCATGAAAATTGCCAGCACCACAATAACAATAGCCACTGATTCAAGGAGATTAAGGACAAATCCATTCACCGCCTTGGTAACGGACTTGGACTGCATTGCTATCTCCTTGAGCTCCATGCCAACCGGAATCTGATCCTGGAGCTCATCCAGCCGCTTCAGCACGGCATTACCCATGGTAACCGCATTACCACCAAGCACAGTGGAAATTGCAATTCCGATTCCTACCTTTCCATCAACCCGAAGGATCTTGGAGGGCGGATCAACATAGCCGCGCTTTATGGTGGCAACGTCTCTCAGATATACCAGGCGGCCATTCTTGGAGGCTATGAATAGATTGCCAAAGTCCTTTTCAGACTTGAACTCTCCGGTGGGATTTATTGCAAGGTACTGGGGCCCGAACTTCAGCCTTCCTGAGTCAACCGCAAGGTTCTTTGCTCTGAGGGCGTCAAATATCTCCTGCTGGCTTATGCCAAAGGCTGCCATCTTGGAACGGGACATCTCTACATAAATTGCCTCGGGACGTATTCCAAAGAGCTCTATTTTCTTTACGTCCTGGACAACCAGAAGCTCTCTCTGCAGGAGCTCAGCCACCTCTTTCAGCTCAGCCAGCGAGTAACCATCACCCACAAGCCCGAAGTAAACTCCAAACACATCGCCAAAGGCATCATTAACAGTGATGGGGCCAGCACCCGGGGGCAGATCGTTCTCATGGTCACCCATGCGCCGCCTGAGTTCGTCCCAAACCTGTGGCAGGGCATCCTTGCGATACTTGTCCTTTATAAGGACATGCACCAGGGACATCCCCCTGGAGGAATATGACTCCACCCTTTTAAGCTGTCCCATCTCCTGAACAGCCTTTTCAATGACCTCTGTAACCTCCTCCTGCACCTCTATGGCAGATGCACCGGGATAAGGGGTGAGGATAACCGCCTCCTTGATGGCAAATTCCGGGTCTTCAAGACGCGGCAGCCCAACGTAGGCAAAATATCCAAGGACAAGCATCACAAAGGTAAGGGTCCACGTGATGACACTCTTTTTCATGGAAAATTCAGCGATATTCATGCCTTATTTTCCCTCTCTCTGTTTTCCCCAGGGCCTGACCTTCATGCCGTCATAAAGCTTGGTAACACCTGCCACAACTACCTGGTCACCAGGCTTGAGACCTTCAAGTATCCGAATGCTTGATGAGCCTTCCAGTCTGCCGATCTTTACCTCCCTCTTGTGAACAACACCCTTGGCCGGGTCATACACAAAGACATAGGGGTGATTGCCAGGTGCATCCAGGACCGCAATTGCCGGGATAAGTATCCATAACTGTCCTGCAGCAGCTTTATCCATTGCAGTAACAGAACATGTCATGCCAGGGAGTATATTTGCCTCCTTGGGCTGATCCATTACGAACACTACCTGGTAGGTCTGGGTGGCAGGGTCTGCCTCTGTAGAATATTCCTTTATATCAAGGGGGAACTCCATGCCCGGTATGGAATCAAAGCGCGCAACCACCTTGCCTGCACCCTTTTTCTTTATAGCAGCCATGACAAGCTCCGGCACATCCACAAGAACCTCGATGCGGGAAATGTCCTGCAGGTTTACAATAGGCTCTTTTGCCTGCACCTTCTGGTAGTTTTCAACATATCTTTTTGCTATTACGCCATCAAACGGGGCACGAAGCGTGGTATCCCTCAGGGCGTTGCGGGCATCTTCAAGTTTGGCAAGTGCCACGTCCCTTGCGGCACGGTAACGGTCAAAGTCTGCCCTGGAAACCTGGTTCTTGGCAAAAAGCTCCTTGTAACGCCTGAACTGCTGCTCTGCCTCTCTGTAACTTGCCTGGGCCTGGGCAACGGCAATCTGGAAATCGCGCTTGTCTATCTGGGCTATGAGATCGCCCTTCTTGACATACTGGCCCTCCTCAACAGGAAGGGCTACAAGGGGACCCGAAACCTTGAAGGAAAGAACTGCCCTTCTGGCTGCCCTGACCGTGCCCGGGAAACCATGAGTCAAT
>JALWJV010000194.1 GCA_026996955.1 Deltaproteobacteria bacterium | reverse complement strand
CACAGCAGCATCGCGCCCTTCCTGCTGTTGCTCAGGCTTCTGCTGAACCTGAGCTGTATTCTTCAAGTACGCATCCATCTGTGCTTTTTGGCTGCTGTAATCAATCTTCATGGTCATATCTCCTAATTATAAATTCTTCTTTCAACTACCTTGAATTTTATCATTTGGACGTGACGTCACTGTTTACCTTGTCGTACAATTTTTCAACTACTCTCGTCACGTCTTCCGGGGTCAGCTCCTTAATAACTTCACCCTTTTTATTATCTATTACACGGAACTTGAAACTTTTGCCCTTCTCCTTGCTGTTTACCAAATCAAGGCTTCCACCCAATTCATGTCCGAGCCTTTCAACTACCTGCTGACTGACCTTTCCGCTTACATCCTTGCCTGCACGTGCCAGAATATCCGATGTGACCTTTTGAGCCAGCTGTTTCTGCCTCGCCTCAGAAGATATATTAACGGAATCAGGCCCTTTTGGTGCAGGCTGCACTGCTGCCTTGAGACGTGCAAGGCTTCTCCTGTCAACCCGCTGGCCGTAGGCCCTGATTACATTCTGTATGTGATGAGACGAAACGTTCATGTTGCAGCACCTTTTTTCTCCGTTTGTTATATTTATCGGTAATACAACAAAACAACTTTAATTTTGGTGCTGTTATTCCTCTCTGTTTTTACCCCGTATCAAAAAGGCTCAAAGTGGATTTTTACACGTTTCATATTGTATCGGTAGGCGTTTTGAAAAACTTAAACAAAAAACAAAAAAATATCTATTCAGCGTGGTAAATGGTCTTGTTTTGGAGTGACTCTGAAGAATTTCGTAGTTTTTCTTGGCGAAGCGGAGCCATAAAATCGCGTCTGTCTGAGCGAGGCACGAGCAAGTTTAGCGATTTTGGCGGAGCAAGCCTTAGAAAAACAAGAAATTGTTCACCGGAACGGAAAAACAAGACCATTTACCAACCACCATTAATATATCGTCATCGTTATTACGCTGAACAGTTACCAAAAAAATATTACTGGTGCCAAGATAAAATTTCCTCCACAGGCGCACGGTCGGTACGCATGGCATTAGCCGGCGAATCCATATCTGGCCATCCTATTGACATTCCCAGAACAAGACGCATGTCTTCAGGAATTCCCAGAAATTCCTTTACATCCCTGGCGTAATCGGTGACAAATGCCTGGGGCACTGTACCAAGCCCTTCTGCATAGGCGGCAAGCATAAGGCTCTGGGCAAAAAGGCCAATATCAAAGATTGACCACTGGCTCAGGGATGAGTGCTGATAAAGAAATAATCCATGAGGCGCGCCATAAAACTGGAAGTTTACCTTCTTTGCCTTGCGCACCATTTCAGGAGCAGCCAGATCAATGCCCGTAGCCTCCTTACGTTTCCTGAACAGCTCTGCTATGCGGGATGCCTCCGGCTCAGGCCATGACTCAGGCGCAGGAATATCAGGGCAAGGTTCCTTTCCCTCCTCAAGAAGTTTTACAAGCCGGTCTGAAAGTGCCTTTTTCTTGTCACCAGAGACAATAGCAACATTCCACGGCTGGCTGTTCTTGTAGGAAGGACTGAACCTGGCGGTATCAATGACCCGTGTAAGCACCTCCCTGGGGACCGGATCAGGCTTGAATTTCCTGATACTCATCCTGCCCTTTATACATTCTATTGCATCCATGTACGTTCCTCCTTGAAATATCTTTGAATGGAGATTGTTTGTTGACGTATCCAGTCTCTATTGTGTTATATTAAAAAAATTATCTGTTGGGAAGTTTTGCCTCTTACAGTTTATTCTGTAGATTTGCATGTTTTCCCCGTCCAATATTTTAACCTAGATTGAGCGTTTCAAAATATGGAAAATTGTTTTTTCACCGATATTAAAAAGAATTATGTCAATAATAGTTTTCCAAATTTTGAAACCCTCCGGGATTGCCGTATTTACTGCATCTCCTTTGTCAGTGGAATTCCCATATAGCCAACTATTATGGGAATTCCCCTTTCACGGATATGCAGCAAATCCGACAATCGCTCAATCTAGGTCTAACATATCCTGACTCGAGGAACCTTTATGGATTTTGAACTTAAATGGCTAGCCTGGGAAATAACCAGAAGATGCAACCTCCACTGTGTACACTGCAGATCTTCATCTGAGCTGGAGGTAAAGGAACATCCTGATTTTTCAACAGAAGAGGGAAAGAGGGTCATTGATGACATAGCCTCCTTTGCCAAACCGGTAGTGGTCCTTTCAGGTGGCGAACCGCTGCTCAGGGATGATGTATTTGAACTTGCGGAATACGGCACATCCAAAGGGCTTCGTATGTGCCTTGCCACCAACGGTACCCTTGTTACCAGCCAGATATGCGGCAGGATCAAAGAGGCAGGCATCAGAATGGTTTCCCTGAGCCTTGATGGGTCAACCGCTGACATCCATGACAATTTCCGCAGCCAGCCAGGTGCCTTTGACGGGACAATGAATGCAGCACGCCTGTTCAGGGAAAACGGAATTGATTTCCTCATCAACTCCTCTTTTACAAAGAGAAACCAGGAGGATATTCCAAATGTCTATCGCCTTGCCAGGGAGATAGGGGCCACTGCCTGGTACATGTTCATGATCGTACCCACCGGCAGGGGTGAAGACATTATGGCAGAGCTTATAAGCCCTGAAGACTACGAAGAACTGCTTAAATGGCATTACGAGATGGAGAAACATGAAGACTCCATGCTGGTCCGCCCCACCTGCGCGCCGCATTACTACCGTGTGCGCATGCAGCTTGCCAAGGCAGAGGGAGAAAAGGTGCAGCACAGGAGCCTGAAATTTTCCACCGGCGGGTCAAAAGGTTGTCTGGCAGGTCAGCTTATCTCACTTATAGACGTGGATGGAAACGTGCTTCCATGCAGCTATTTTCCCCTTCCTGCAGGAAATGTCCGCAAACAGTCCATGAAGGATATCTGGGATAACAGCCAGCTATTCAAAGAGCTCAGGGACTTTTCAAGTTACAAGGGGAGCTGCGGGAAATGTGAATATGTACGCGTCTGCGGGGGCTGCAGGGCAAGGGCGTATGCAGTGACAGGTGACTACCTGGCAGAGGAGCCCTTCTGCAACTACACACCGAGAACACCTGTGAAAAACTGATTGAACACTTTAATCACAAACCATTCACGCCATGTATCATGCCGGTATAGCTGAATGGTCGTGTTTTTCAGTCCACTCCAACTTTCCGTTTAACACAAAATATATCATTTAATTATTACAGAAAAATGGAGCATTATATAACATGAATGATAATTTCCTTAAAGCCTGTTCAGGGGAGGCGACATCCCCTGTACCTGTATGGTTTATGCGCCAGGCAGGAAGATATCTTCCTGAGTACCAGAGGGTCAGGGGTGCCAATGACTTTCTGACACTGTGCAAGACACCTGAACTTGCCGCAGAGGTAACCATCCAGCCCATTGACATACTTGGAGTGGATACAGCCATACTCTTTTCGGATATTCTCATTCCTCTTGAGGCAATGGGAGCAGGTCTTGCCTTTGAGGAGGGGAGAGGACCAGTACTTGAACCACCGGTAAGAAGCAGGGATGACTTCAAAAAACTTCACACCATTGACCCTGAAAGTGATGTGCCATTTGTGCTTGAAACAATCAGGATTCTAAGGCGTGAACTTGAGGGCCGCGTGCCTCTTATTGGCTTTTCAGGCGCCCCGTTTACCCTTGCAAGCTATCTCATAGAGGGGGGCACTACAAAGAGTTTCCTGAACATCAAGAAGATGATGTATGCTGACCCTGAGCTGTTTTCATCAATAATGGGGCTGATAACCGATGTGACCATTGATTATCTAAAGGCACAGATAGCAGCCGGTGCCCAGGCAGTACAGATCTTTGATACATGGGCTGGGATTCTTCCCAGGGCTGAGTATACAGAGCATGCCCTGCCCTATGCAAAACGCATAATGGATGCCCTTGCTGATTCAGGCGTGCCACGCATCTACTTTGTTTATGACGGAGGACACCTGCTGGACCTTGTAAAACAGGCAGGCTCTGATGTTATTGGACTTGACTGGCGCACTGATATTGAAACGGCCGTGAACCAGCTTGGTAATGACATAGTGGTGCAGGGAAACCTTGACCCATGCGCAATGTTCCTTCCTGAAGACCGACTTCGGGAAAGGATCGGCTCAATTCTCCGCATGGGCAGGAAGGCAAAGGCCCACATCTTCAATCTTGGACATGGTGTTCTACCTGAGATACCTCCGGAACGCGTAAAGCTTGCTGTGGATATTGCCCATGAACTTTCTGCCTGAACTTTCATTACATGGTCCCAATGACAAGAAAGTTGGCCCAAAGGCTTAAGCTGAAGACAGACATGACTTCTTCACCGCCCGCTTCGCTCAAGGACGCCAAGAACGCAAAGAACAACGCCAAGGAAGTTATTCCTTCCCTGTCGGCCATCCCGACAGGGAACAGTCAAAACCCTTTGCGTTCTTAGCGTCCTTCGCGGTTCAGCTTCTGTCTCTTTAGACTTCCAGCC
>JALWJV010000193.1 GCA_026996955.1 Deltaproteobacteria bacterium | reverse complement strand
AAATTTCCTGCTTCAGAAACTTGCCCGGGCGGTGTTTTCAACAAACAATGTTGATCACTGCGCCCGTCTCTGACACGCACCCACGGTGGCAGGGCTTGCCACCACCTTTGGAAGCGGCGCCATGACAAACTCCATTAACGAGATTACCGGTGCCGAGGTCATCTTTGTAATTGGCTCAAACACCACTGAGGCACACCCGCAGATCGCCCGCAGAATCCTTGAGGCAGTTGACAACGGGGCAAAACTAATAGTTGCCGATCCGCGCCGTACTGAACTTTCCCGTTCCGCACACATTCACCTGCAACTGCGGCCAGGCAGTGACATTGCCCTCTTAAATGCCATGATGCGGGTAATCCTTTCAGAAGGCCTCATTGATGACGCATTCATCGAGATGCGAACGGAAAATTTCAAGGAGCTTCGAAAACACCTGCTTTCCCAGGATATTGACAAGCTTGCTGCGGTAAGCGGCATACCGGTCTCACAGATAAAAAAAGCTGCAAGGCTCTATGCAGGGGCACAGAAGGGGGTTATCTGCTACTGCCTTGGCATTACACAGCACATCTGCGGTACTGCCAATGTTGAATCCATTGCAAACCTCGCCATGCTCACAGGCCACGTTGAGCAGGCATACACGGGCGTAAATCCGCTGAGGGGCCAGAACAACGTGCAGGGGGCATGTGACATGGGGGCAATTCCCGGGGTGTTTCCAGGGTATCAGCCGGTTTCTGACCCTGTAATCAGGGAAAAATTTGAACGTGCCTGGGGTCAAGCCCTTCCGTCTGAGCCTGGGCTTACCATTACCGATATGACCCACAGGGGAAGGAAAAACGGGATAAGGGCAATGTTCATAATGGGAGAGAACCCGGTAATGAGTGACCCGGATGCATCAAAGGTTGAAGAAACGCTTAAAGGCCTGGAGTTTCTTGCAGTCTCTGACATCTTTCTTACTGAAACCGCAAGCCTTGCCCATGTTGTGTTTCCTGCTGCATCCTTTGCAGAAAAGTGCGGCTCGGTTACAAACTCGGAACGCCGTGTTCAGCTCATGCACCAGGCCATTCCTCCCATTGGGGAGTGCCGCAGCGATTCGGAGATAATAACGGAACTGGCAGGACGCCTGGGATACACCATGGCCTATGAAAACAGTGCGGAGATCATGGAAGAAATAGCCCTCCTTACCCCTATCTATGGCGGCATCTTTCATGACAGGCTTGAGACCAGCTGGGGCCTTCAGTGGCCCTGCCCCTCAAGGGACCATGCCGGCACCCCCTACCTTCACAAATATTCATTTGCCCGCGGAAAGGGGCGGTTTGTACCTGCAGAAAACATCACGCCTGATGAGCTTCCTGATGATGACTACCCATTTATACTCATGACAGGCAGGGTATATCACCACTACCATACAGGTGCCATGACAAGGGCATCGGACATACTCTCAAGGGAGGTGCCAGAGGCTGTTTTGGAGATAAACAGTGATGATGCCAGGGAAAAGGGGTTGCGGCATGGAGATATGGTGAGCCTCAGGTCCCGCCGTGGAGAAATAGAGGTACGGGTGAAACCTGTTGATACCATTTCAAGGGGCATGCTCTACGTCTCCTTTCATTTTCATGAATCACCTGTAAACCGCCTTACCAACCCTGCCCTTGATCCCGTTGCAAAATGCCCGGAATACAAGGTCTGCGCAGTAAACCTTGAGAAGGCCTGATACAGGAGGGATTATGAAAAAAAACATACTTAAAAAAGATCATGTAAGGCCCTTTCTCAGAAAACTTGCCAGGGACTCAAGGCTGATAGCCCCTGTAAGGACCAGCCACCGCGACCTGCTCTATCAGGAAATTGAATCCATTGACTCTGCAGAGATCGATCTTTCAGAACAGCCACAGGAGTCGGCCAAACAGTTCCTGTTCCCGCAGCAGGAGCAGCTCTTCACATATCAGAACACCAGCAAGGGATTTACGTTTTCTCCAAGGAAATCCGGCATGCCAACGGTGCTCTTTGGCCTTCGCTCCTGTGACATATCTGCCATCCTCTACATGGACGTTATATTCCTGCGCTCCCCACGGGACCACTATTATCTGGAAAAACGTAGGGATACAATAATAATCGGGATTGGCTGTAATGAGCCCTGGGACAACTGTTTCTGCAATGCAACCAGGACAGGACCCTTTCTTGAAATCGGCTTTGACCTTCAGCTAACTGACCTTGGAGACCGTTTTTATGTTGAGTCCGGCAGGGCTGTTGGTGACGAGATACTTGAAAAATGGCCCCAGTTCTTCAGCCCGGTTACAGAAGAGGATGAAAAGCTCAGGTATCAGCTTATGCTTGAGGCACGTTCCGGCTTCAAGAGGCATGTGCATGTTGAAACTGCGTTTCAAAAGATTGCAGATAACAGTGTTTCACCATCTGTATGGGAGCACATTGCCAAGCGATGCGATGGCTGTGGAGGATGTGCCTACATCTGCCCTACTTGCACCTGCTTTACCATCTTCGACCGGCCCTTGAGCCCGCACACCGGGGAAAGGCTAAGGACATGGGATGCCTGCACACATGACGGTTTTACCCGCATGGCAGGGGGCCATAACCCCGTCAACCCCGCTACAGACCGGCTGAAACGCAGGTTTATGCACAAACTGTATTATGATTACAAGCAGTTTAAACGGCCTGGCTGTGTTGGCTGCGGAAGGTGTGTGGGGATCTGCTTTGGTGGTGTTGACATTGCCATGTTTGTGGACATGGTATGCGCAGAGAAAAGGGATCAAAGACAGAGTGCCGCAGTAATTGGAGACCTCCTGGTTGAAGCAGGCCTTATCACACGAAAACAGCTTTCTGAAGCCCTTGAAAAACGGGACAGAACAGGAATGCCCCTTGGAAGTGTCCTGATGGAAATGGGTATTGTTACAAAAGAGGATATTGCAAACTGTCTGGCTGACAAGGTGGAGAGACTATGATGGAGACCGGAACCATGAGGGAAAACATGCGTAACGCTGTGACGGATAACGTGTTTATGCCCATTGAAACAGTAATCTCTGAAATAATTGAGGAAAATTCCACCATCAGGACATATACCCTGAGATTTACGGACAGGGCAGCGGCCTTTTCATTTCTTCCAGGCCAGTTTGTGATGCTTTCAGTGCCGGGTCACGGTGAGGCTCCCATCTCCATTTCCTCCTCACCAACAGATACTGATGAAATCCAGCTTAGCGTTCGAAGGGCAGGACGCCTCACCTCAGCCCTTCACTCCATGAAGGCAGGAGAGTTTGTGGCAGTAAGAGGGCCGTATGGAGTTCCGTTTCCTGTTGATGAGCTTAAAGGCCGTGACCTGCTCTTTGTTGCAGGAGGAATAGGGCTTGCCCCGTTACGTTCCCTGATTAACTACTGCAGGGCCAAAAACCGGGAATACGGTAAAATTACACTCTGTTATGGCAGCCGCAGCCCTTCTGACATTGCATTTAAGAATGATCTTGATGCCTGGAAGGCCGATGGCTCTGTTGATGTGCGCCTCACAGTAGATGTGCCGGAGGATGGCTGGTATGGAAAGACAGGGCTTGTGACAACGCTTCTTGATGATCTGAGCATCAATAACAGCAATACCTCTGCACTTCTCTGCGGGCCCCCTGTGATGATAGATGCGGTTATTTCAAAACTGAAGGAATCAGGCATGGACACTGAGAAAATTATCACAACACTTGAAAGAAACATGAAGTGCGGTGTGGGGCTTTGCGGGCACTGCCACATGGAGGGAGTGCTTATCTGCAAGGACGGCCCGGTTTTTAATGTAAAGGCCCTTGAGAATATCATGGGAGCAACTGGATGAACCAGGAAAAATTCAAGGTAAAATTCCAGCCCGCAGGACGCACCGTTACTGTAAACTTCGGAGATAACCTCCTTGAGGCAGCCCATGCCGCAGGGGTGCATATCAATGCCTCGTGCGGTGGTGCAGGAGTCTGTGGAAAGTGCCGTGTGATTATTGAACAGGGCGAGGTTTCAGGAGGCCGCAGTGAGAAGCTATCTGAACAGGATATTGCCAACGGGGTCTGTCAGGCATGCCTTGCAGAGATAAGAAGCGATCTTGTAGTCACGGTTCCCCAGGCATCAGACCTTGACGCAGGGGTTGTTACAACAGCAGTGCCGCAGCGTACAAGGGCAAGGCTTGAGCTCTTTGACATTGAAGAACTTAAAGAGGAAGGCATCTTTGCACCGCCTGTTGAAAAACACCTGCTTGAGCTCTCCCCTCCCTCAGCTCACAACAACATGGCAGATGCCGGAAGGCTTATTCAAGGGCTTTCCGACCAGTACGGTGAACGGGGCATGGTGGTGGAGCTCCAGGTCCTTAGAAAACTGCGCCGTGCCCTTCGTGCAGAAAACTTTAAGGTCACTGTTACCATATCCCGCCCTGTCAGGAAACGCTTCCGGAGCAGGGTTATAAATGTCCAGGCAGGCTCCTGGGCACACAGGAACTTTGGCATTGCAATAGACATAGGCACCACCACCATGCATGGCCAGCTGGTTGACCTGCACACAGGAAAGGTAGTTGCAGAGGCAGGTGAATACAATGCC
>JALWJV010000192.1 GCA_026996955.1 Deltaproteobacteria bacterium | reverse complement strand
GACATGAAGGAGCGGGATACCTATGCCCCCATCAAAAACGAGGCAACAAACGGGCTTCCCAATGACAAGGGCACCATTGCAATGGCGCGCACCCAGGTAGTGGATAGCGCCACGTCCCAGTTTTTTATTAATCTCAAGGACAATGACTTTCTGAACCACCACGATGAGTCTCCCCGCGGTTATGGATATGCAGTATTCGGCAAAGTGGTCAAGGGCATGGATGTTGTTGAAAAGATAGGCCATGTAAAGACCGGGGCACGGGGTTTCCACAGGGATGTCCCGGTTGAGCCTGTCATCATTGAAAAGGCTACCCTGTTGACGGAAAAAGAATAAGGGGTTATTTTAATCGCCTTGTTCAATCTAGGAAAAATTTGAAGTATCTGTTCAGCGTAGTAAATGGTCTTGTTTTGGAGTGACTTTGAACAAATTCGTAGTTTTTCTTGGCGAAGCGTAGCCACAAAATCGCGTCTGTTTGAGCGAGGTACGAGCGAGTTTCGCGATTTTGGCAGAGCAAGCCTTAGAAAAACAAGAAATTGTTCACTGGAACGGAAAAACAAGACCATTTACGAACCCAAAATTTTCATTAGTACGCTGAACAGTTACAATTTGAATCGTTAGGGGAGTCCGGGGAGCCGGGCTGAGATACCGTCTATGATCTCCATGTCACCGACGGTGACCCTTACTGACCTGAACTGGATAATGCCAGCGCAGGGAAACGATGTTTGCATATTGAAATTTGCAGATACCGCCCCTAAGCAGGGCGGTTTTTTTGTTTGATGCGGAGGAAATGCAGTGGAAATGACATTGCTACAGGAACTTAGGGCAGGCAAAACCCCTGAAAAACTGGTAAGTCTTGCTGAAAGTGAAAATATTGATATCGAGGAACTGAAGAAGAACATCCTCTCTGGTGAGGCCGTGGTACTTGGTTACAGGACAGGCCGTGGCCCAATGATTGTGGGCAAGGGTGTGACCACCAAGGTCAACGCCAATATTGGCGCAAGCACACTCTGTTCCTCCATTGATGAGGAGCGGGACAAGCTCATGGCAGCACTTGGCGCAAAGGCCGACGCCGTTATGGACCTCTCCCTTGCGGACAACATCGTTGAAATCAGGGAGATGATCCTTGAAAAATCCACTGTTCCCGTGGGCACAGTGCCTATCTACGAGGCAGCAACCCTTGCGAGGATAAGAAGGGGCGCTGTAATCAAGCTGGATGATGAAGAGTTTTTTGATGTGCTTGAAAGGCAGATGGCCGAAGGGGTTGATTTTGTTACTGTGCACGCAGGTGTTGTAAAGAAGCTTGTTGACCGGTTTGATGAAGATGCGCGGCTTGAGGGCATTGTCTCACGTGGCGGAGCAATAACCGCCGCCTATATCAAAAATACCGGCAGGGAAAATCCCCTTTATGAACATTATGACAGGCTCCTTGACCTTGCTGAAAAGTATGACTGTGTTTTAAGCCTTGGAGACGGAATGCGTCCAGGGGCAATCAAGGACGCTTCTGATTTCTTTGAAGTTGGTGAACAGGAGATACTTGGAGAGCTTCAGGAGCGTGCGTTCAAGCGGGGTGTAATGGCAATGATTGAAGGCCCGGGACATGTGCCCCTGCACCTGGTGGAAAAATCCGTTAAGCGCATTAAAAAACTTACAAATAACGCCCCTCTTTACCTGCTTGGCCCAATAGTTACCGATGTTGCACCTGGATACGACCACATAACCAGTGCAATAGGCGCAGCCCATGCCGGCATGGCAGGGGCAGACTTTATCTGTTATGTAACCCCGTCCGAACATCTCGGTCTTCCAAAGGCAGAGGATGTGCATCAGGGGGTAATTGCAGCACGCATTGCAGCCCATGCGGCAGATATTGCCAAGGGGCTTCCCGGCGCCGAGGAGTGGGACAGGCAGATTTCAGTTGCACGAAAGGCCCTTGACTGGGACAAGCAGATAGAGCTTTCCATTGATCCTGAACGCTCTGCCAGGGTTCGGCAGGAACGCTCAGGCGGCGGTGCATGCACCATGTGTGCAGAGTACTGCGTGTTCCTGGTGCTTAAAGACTGATTGAATCACGTTTTATGGTAAAGAAGGTGGCAATAATTCCTGCCCGTTACGGCTCCTCCCGACTTCCCGGAAAGCCCTTGCTGGATATTCACGGGCAGCCCATGATCTGTCATGTTTACAGACGGACAGCATCCATATCCTTTATGGACAGCGTTGCCGTTGCAACAGATGATGAGCGTATTGCAGAGTGCATCAGGGCAATGGGCGGAGACGTTTTTCTCACTGATCCTGAACATGAATCCGGCACTGACCGCATAGCCCAGGTAGCCAGGGAGATGGGGCTCTCTCCTGATACAATTGTTGTGAACATACAGGGAGACCAGCCTCTCATTTCTCCGGAGCCTGTGCTTCAAATGGTTGAGCTTCTGGAACAAAACCGTGAGCTTGACATGGCTACTGCCGCATGCCCCATGCACCCCGACGAGGTTGATGATCCAAACCGTGTCAAGGTGGTGCTTGATTCGTCTTACAGGGCACTCTACTTCTCCCGTTCCAGAATACCCTTTGACAGGGACGGCTCTGCTCCGTCCTGGCCGGGTTATCTGAGGCATATCGGAATATACGCCTATTCAAACAGGTTTCTTCAAAAGTTCGTGGACCTTCCCCCTTCATGGCTTGAAAACATGGAAAAGCTGGAACAGTTACGGGCTTTGGAAAATGGTTTCAACATCGGCGTGGCTGTTGTGGACCAGGCGCCCCTTGATGTGGATACAGAGGCTGATCTGGAAAAGGTGCGCAATTTGATGGTTCAGGGGAGTTGAATTAGCGATCTTTGGATGAAAAGGAGCGCTCTTTTTGTATCAGTTGCCGCATCATTTATTGCCCTTGCTGCACTGATTCTGCTTGTTTACGGGGTATTTATTGAGCCTTACAGCATTACTGTAAAGCATGTGGTTGTTAAAGATTCCCGGCTTGCAAGGGCCTGGGGCAATATTAAGATTGCCCAGCTTTCAGACCTTCATATTACTGATCCAGACAAGAGACAAAACAGGGTACGGGCACTGCTGACAGCTCTGAAGCCCGACATTATTGTCATCACCGGAGATATTGCCCAGTGGAACATGGACCCTTCCGGTGCAGTTTCATTTATCGAAAGCCTTCATGCCCCGCTTGGGGTTTTCTGCGTTATGGGGGACGCAGACTTTTCAAGCCGCAGAAAACACTGTCTGTTCTGCCATCCTGCTGGAAATGTCCATGTTCTTCGTACCCATCCAGCGCTGCTCAGAGACGAGATCAGGCGTGTAAATCTTGACCAGGGCAGAGAAATGATGATTGCAGGTGTTGCTCCCCAGGGTGACTGGGCAGGAGAGCATGACTTCCCGCAAAAACTCCTGGAGACACCGGGAGAGCCGGTGCTGGTGCTATCTCACTTTTCAGGACGTTTCAATGAGATAAAACCTGTCCGCTCAGTGCTTTGGCTCTCCGGTGATACCCACGGTGGTCAGATAATGATGCCGGATTTTTTCTGGAAATTTGTCCACAAGAAACCTGATCCCAGACACATGGCAGGCCTGTTTCACGAAGGTGCCCATAAGTGGCTCTATGTAAACCAGGGCATTGGCACAACCGAGCACGTGCCTGTGAGGATCGGAGTTCCTCCTGAAATTACAATCTTTTCCTTCAGCTCAGACAGCCCGGACAGTTCAGAAAAGTGAACCGTTTTTTCTTTAAAACCATAACCGTTCTGCTGGCATGTCTCGTGATTGTAGCCCTTGGGATTGCACCCTTGCTTTCAGGATGCTCTTCACAGGACAGAGATGTTTCCAATGTCCTCTTTGACTTTGAACATGACTCTGATCTTGACAGGCTTAGCTGGAAGTGCGGCTCCCTGTATTCCAGGAGCAGGGGGTATCAGTCCTCGGGTGAGTTTGCCCTTAAGGTGGAGATGTACCCTTCAGCCCGATGGCCCGGTTTCGGGTTTGGAGTGAAGGATGGATGGGCAGGATACAGACAGCTTTCTCTGGTGGTGTTCAACCCTGCTGAATCTGCCATAAACATGACCTGCCGTATTGATGATTCAAGGCGCAATCCCCCTTATGAAGACAGGGTAAATCATAGAGTCACCCTTAAACCCGGCACAAACTTCCTGCACTTTGACCTTAAACAGCTTAGAATCAGCGGTACAAAACGTGCCTTGCGCCTTGAAGATGTCTGCTGTTTCCTGATGTTTGTACACAGCCCCCCGGAGAGGCTTACCATATTTGTGGATGATATTGTGCTTGAATAACTGGCAGGTAGCTGACTGGAATCTGGTGGCTGAGACGAGGCATACCGTGCGGGATCTTAATTTATTCCGACTTCTGCGCTGACAGCGCCCCTTTTACCGCCTCTGAAAGGCTCTTCAAGGTAAAGGGTTTGTGAATCAGATTCACTCCCTCTTTGAGAATGCCCTTGTCTGCGATTGTATCTGCCGTATAACCAGACATAAACAGTACCTTGAGGTCAGGGCGAACCTCACGCAGCCGTTGGGCAAGTTCCGGGCCGTTCATGCCGGGCATTATTACATCAGTAAGCAGAAGGTTCACCTCTTC
>JALWJV010000191.1 GCA_026996955.1 Deltaproteobacteria bacterium | reverse complement strand
ATTTTCACATATTTCCCAGGTGGCAGGCCGTAAAGTGAGCGTGATGTTATTTCGTCAACATTAAAATTTGAGGCCTCAATGGTGAGTTTCCCTCCTGAAGGCATTGCATCATGCGCATTCACGGCCAGATTCATTACTATCTGTTCAAGCTGTGATCTATCAGCAAAGATAGGGAGGAGCCCCGGCTCAATTTTTGTTTTTATTTCAATATGTTCTCCAAGAATTCGGTCCAGCATTTTTTCAACGTCTCGCAGCAGACTGTTAAAATCAACCGCCTCCTGTTTGATTACCTGCTTTCTGCTGAAAGCCAGTAACTGTTGGGTGAGTTCAGATGCCCGCCTGCCTGCCTTGAGTATGCCCATAAGCTTGTCATGGAGAGGGTGTCCCGGTTTTGCCTCAAGGAGCCCAAGCTCAGCGTATCCGTTTATGACGTTAAGTATGTTGTTGAAGTCGTGGGCTACCCCACCGGCCAGCCTCCCGATGGATTCAAGTTTCGAGGCCTGTCTGAGCTGGGCTTCAATGGCGGCCTTCTCCTGTTCTATCTGCTGGATTTCTGAAAGGTCCCGGAGTATTCCTAACATACCCACAGGTTTACCCTGAAAGTCATGGATTATACTGGCAGAAAGGAGACATGTTATTTTTGTGCCGTCTCTTTTCTGGCAGGTAACATTGCCGGTCCATCGTCCGAACTTTCTTATCTGGTCCAGCATACTGTCCGCTGACTCCCTGCTATCGCTTGCAAAAAAGATTTTTACGCTTTGTCCCACAAGTTCTGAAGGTTCAAAGCCAAAGAGTCTGCAGCAGGCCCTGTTGGGGTGGATTATCACTCCTTCAAGGCCGGTGAATACGAAGGCGTCAATAGAGTTCTGTACAGCATGGGCAACCATCTCGTATTCTGCTGCCTTAAGGGCCAGTTCTTTGGTGCGCTCCTTTATACGTTGCTGCAGCTTTTCTTTTTCCGCAGCAAGTTTTTCGTTCAGAGTTACTATGTTTTGAAGTAAATTTTCAAAACTGAGGTTAAGCACAATAAATGAGAGAAGAAGTACTGCTACAGCTATGAACAATGCCCATTTGATAGTCTGGCTTTCAGCTTTGCGCATGGCTGTAAAGTCAAGGGCAGTAACTACATGGCTGATATTTCTTCCCTTGAAATCCCTTATGGCAAGGACCTTCTTGAGAATATAGTACCTTCCCTTCCAGTTGATCTGCTGTGCATCCCCAAGGTTGCAGATTTTATCTCCTACCTGTCTGAAAAGCTCAGTGTTGGAGGCCTGGACGGCACAGGAATCGTGCCTGATAGCAGGCATTAAGGACCTTGTCATGAACTTGAAATAATCATTACCAATAACCAGTCCGGCCTCGGCTCCGCATTCTGTTTCAAGGGCATCAAGAATCTCCCTTGCGTCAATGCCAAACTGCACTACACCTAGATATTGATCCTGGTAAAATACCGGCTGTACTATGCGTAACTGCAATCCCACATATCCAACGGCGTATCCTGAGAGTGGCTTGTGAGTCCGGTTGACCTCGGCAATATCCTTTCTCATTTTTCCTACATTGTCGCCATATAAGTGGGGTTTATGGACCCGGAGGAATACTGTGTTATCTGGCAGCACCCAGGCAAGTGAGGCAAAATAGGGACATTCCCTCTGAAAGACTTTCAGAAAGGGTTCACTGTATTGCAGGAGTTTTTCCCTGTCCCTGTCCCTGAAAGCAAGTACAAGATTTTTTCGTGACTGAGAGAGATTGTAATTTACGAAATTTTCAATGCGGTCCCTGAATCGCTTTATTTCATTTTTGTCAATGAAGTCGGCAAGGTTTGCAGCAGAGCGGGCTTGGATGTCCAGGTAGTTTTTTAAAGCCTTGTTGGAGTAATTAAAGAAAAAGAAGAGGTAGCCTGCACATATACTGCAAATAAGCAGCATAACCCCTATTATTGCCTTCCATTTCAACTGCATATCGAGCTGTTATCCTTCATCAAAAGAAAAATCATCTATTTCCCAGAATATTCTGTTTCCTGATGGAAGGGCTTTTCGGCCAGTAAGTATCTTCCATGCCTCAGCGCACTGTAGAGCCGCCACTGCACCTGCGGAAAAACCAGGAACAGCCGGCGAACGCTGCCTCGCTGCCGGGTTTGGGTAGAGACGTTCCATAACGGTTTTGCCGCCGGGCATCTCCACGGCTATCTCACCAGCAAGGCCGCTTACTGCTCCGTGAATAAGTGGGACTCCTGCCGTTCGGCTTATATCAGCAAGGGTCAGCCTGGACGGAATATTATCAAGACAGTCAATTACAGTACTGGCCCTATTAATAGCGTTTCGGGTATCTTCTACCTTGTCATTAATTGCCGTGACCGATACAGCAGGGTTAATGTCGCCAATTTTTCTGGCTGCCACCTCTGCCTTGAACATTCCAATGGTTTTTACAGTGCAGAATAGCTGCCTGTTCAAGTTTGACTCCTCAAACCGGTCAGGATCAACCAGTATGAGCCTGCCTGTACCAAGCCTTGCAAGGTGCATGGCCACATGGCTCCCAAGACCTCCACACCCTGCAACAAGCACCGTTGATTCCAGCAGTTTTATCTGCTCATTAGGGCTTAAAAGCGGGCTGTTCCGCAAGTAGCGAAGGGGCCATATCTCAATTGAAAGCGCCCTTTTCTCCACTTCAGCCAGGGGCAGTCCGTATTCAGCAGCCAGTTTTATGGCATGCTTTAAGGAAATGGTCCCTTCTGTTGCAATACGTTGGATGGCTGAGACAATACTCATGCTTTGTGACTTTAGCCGCCGCCAACCATGGGGAAAATTGCCACAACATCACCCTCATGGACTTCCTGAATCAGGTTGCAGTGACGGGAGTTAAGCATTGTGACCCCCACCTCATCCAGGTCTATTCCAAGGGCAGTGGCAATGTCCTGAACAGCAGTGCCCGGTTCAAACTCAAGCTCCCGTTCCCTGAACCTTCCATCCCGCAGATGGGCAAACAGTTTAACCTTTACCTTCATACCGGCTCAATCAGAAGTCCCAGAACTGGTCTATCTCCTCACCGGTAAAGTCCCACTTGACGTTGTGGGGCGGTACAGCCTCCTGTGAGAAGAATTCAGGCAGTCGGTCGTGGGCTGAGGTGAAGCCTGCCCTGATATTAAAATCTCTTTCGGTTTTCAGGATTGTCTTGCCAAGTGAAGTTACGTCATCTGCTGTAAGACTTGTGCCAAACCTTGCATTTATCATGTCAATAAGGGCAGGAAGGCATGTTTCATCGTCAAGCAGGGCAAATGCCGTGAATATGCACATCCCTGTTGAGTCAACCGCAGCTGTTGCAATCTGCAGGTTCCTGGAAAGCTCCACCTGCCCCTCCTTGGAGAGCGGGTCAACGTGACCACCGCAGTTCAGGAGGTTTGTGGCAATGGTGTAGCCGATTGTGTGGTCTGCCCCCATTGTGGAGGTGGCATAGGTTATGCCAATGCCCTTTACAGCCCTTGGGTCATAGGCAGGAATGGCCTGGTTCTTCACAACAGGGACCCGGCTGACACCAAATGCCCTGCCGGTGGCCCCTGCGCCGTTTCCTATAATCCTTCCAAGGGGAGTGCCCTTTGCAACTTCCTCTTTAAGGATGCGGAGGGCTTCCTTTCCATCACCAAATTCAAGCACGCCTGCCTCCATTGCAACACCCATTGCAACCGAGGTCTCAATGGTATCAATGCCAATGTCATCCATTACGTGGTCTGCCTGGGCGATGATATCAAGGTCGTCAACGCAGCAGTCCGCACCCATTGCCCAGATGGATTCATACTCAAAGCCAGAGGTCAGGTATTTTCCATCCTTGTCGTTATAGACCTGGGAGCACTGGAGCACGCATCCCTTGTGGCAGAAGTGTTTGGTCTTGCCTCCGCGCTTCTTTATCAGGGCATTCATGGTCTCACCGGAGATGCTGTCATGTCCTTCAAACTGCCCGGATGTGAAATTCCTGGTGGGCAGTGCCCCTGCCTCGTTTACAATATTTACCAGAATATCCGTGCCATACTCCCCAAGGCCCTCGGTGATGGGATGATTGAGAAGAGCCTTTGCAAATGCACGGGATGCCTCCTGGAACTTTTCTGGGTCTGCCAAAGGGATCTTGCTGTCAACAGGGTCTATGGCTATGAATTTTATGCGCTTGGAACCCATAACTGCCCCTAATCCACCGCGGCCGTGAGAGCGGAGTTTGCCGTCAGGGTCCTTTACCGATATGTTGGCTGAAGACATGCACATCTCACCACAGGGGCCAATGGTTATGACGCCGTGGGTGCTTCCCAGCCTCTTGTGCACCGCGTCAACAACCTCAAAGTTACCCTTTCCAACCAGCTCATTCTCCTGGTTGATTGTTATGCCGTCAGGGGTAAAGTGAAGGTAGTACCACTTGTCATCTGCAGGCTTTCCTTCAATGATAATTGCCTTGCAGCCAAGACGGGCAAGCATCTGGGCAGCAGTACCGCCTGCATTTGATTCTTTTATGGTGCCTGTAAGCGGGCTTTTTGCACCGCAGGAAAGGCGTCCGGAATTTGCAGCAGGGGTGCCAGAGAGCAGCCCCGGGGCAAATATGAGCTTGTTGCCTGGGCCAAGGGGGTGACAGG
>JALWJV010000190.1 GCA_026996955.1 Deltaproteobacteria bacterium | reverse complement strand
GAGCAATGGAAGTATATAACCTGGATGTTGAAAAATACCGTTCGTATTTTGCCAACGGTGTACTTGTTCATGAACGTTGCGGAAATCTGGAGGATGATCCCGTCACTGCCGCTTTCCCTGAACCAGCCAAGGAAGGGAGGAAGTAAGCCATGAAATGCAAGATAAAAAGCGCCTGTATGATGGGTTTGCTCTCCCTTTCCGTTGTGATTTTTCTGCTGGTATCCGGGCTGACCATAGACGCAGATGCTGCCCAGCAGTACCAGGGGGTATGCGCCAGGGTGAAGATGGAAATCCTCCAGGAGATGACCCTTGAGCGCATTGGATTTTTGGCAACTCTCAAGGTTACAAATAATGAGGGAGATGCCCCGATTACGGATTTCAGCGCAACTCTCACATTTGAAAACCCGGCGCTCTCAACCGGGGATACAGTCAATGATTCATCAGATCTGTTTTTTGTAAAACCCCCGGAACTTTCAGGAATCAATGCCATTGATGGAACCGGGATGATCCCCGCGGGCCAGACAGCGGTTATAAAGTGGTTCATTATCCCGAAGATAACCGCAGGAGGCGAGTCTGCCTCTGGTATCATGTACAAGGTAGGTGCCGTTCTGGGAGGATCAATTTATGGTCAGGAAATTTCCCAGGATATCCTCAGGGTTATTCCTGATAATATATTCGTGCGACCAGAACCCCAGCTTGATATTACATATTTTCAGCCCAGGGATGTTGACGGGGACGACCCCTTCACTCCTGACATAGTGGAAACGCCGGTTCCCTTTACCGTTGGGGTCCTGGTCAAAAACAGCGGGTATGGAACAGCCCGAAAGGTCAAGATTAAATCTGAACAGCCCAGGATTGTTGAAAACCGTGAGGGATTGTTGTTGATAGCCCGCCTCCTTGAGGCCCAGGTCAATGATCAGCCGGTTGATCAGACCAGTCTGACAGTGGACCTCGGTGATATTCCGCCTGACAAGTGTGCTAAGGGCGCGTGGAAAATGATCACCTCGCTTTCCGGTGAATTTATCGAGTTCAGGGCAAGTTATACCCATGCGTCAGAGCTTGGGGGAGAGGAAACCTCTGTGATAAAGTCAATGAACGCCTACTTTATCAATCATGAGGTGAAAAATGATCAGCCAGGCCGTGATGATGTCCTGGATTTTCTTGCGGATACTGATAATGACGATGAACATCTGCCGGATACCCTGTACGAGTCGGACTGTAATGTAGTGCCGGTGAATGTGCTGCAGGATGTATCGGTATCAGGCAGTGTGGTAAACGCCCGTGTCATGGCCAATGCGGATATCGAAGGGTGGGTCTATATGAAAGTCAACGATCCTGCCCAGGCAAAGCTTCCCATAGTGGAAGTGGTGCGCTCGGATGGAAAGGTGCTGGACCCTGCCAATTACTGGACCAATGTGCATTACCGTCGATCTGATAATCAGAAACAGACGTTCCTGAATATTTTTGATTTCGTGGCCCTTGGCTCCTATGAATATGAAATTATTTATGATACCTCTGGAACTGATTCTGTGGCACCTGTCACCACTCTGCGGTTCAGTGGAGAATCGACTGAGTCAGAAGGCAAATTTTATGTCTCTCCGGATACAATGATCTACTTCACTGTTGAAGACGATAGCCCTGTAGGCACGTGGTACCGTCTTGACGGAGCCGGAGAGTTCCTGCCTGCATATCCATTTTCAATCCAGGACGAAGGTGAGCACCTTCTTGAATATTATTCTGAAGACAGTGCCGGCAACAGCGAAGATGTCCAGTCCGCCACAGTTGTCCTGGCTGCGGGCTATCCTGAAGTAAGCGCCCTTGGAGTCTCTAATGAGGAATTTTTTCACAGTGGGGACCTGATTTCGCTTCGGCCAGGCAGCCTGAACATGACGTTCCAGGGAACCACTTCCTCGGTTTCCCTTGATGCATTGGTTGAGGTCTTCCAGGGTGTTGAGGGACACGTTACACTTCTTGGGGTGCCATCATCGCCTGTTTCCGAGGCATCAGCTACAATAACCGTTGGTGGAGAGAATGTTGATTTTTACATGTACAGGCTTGGAGACGGTGATTGGAGCAATGAACTCCCGGTGGATACAACGCTGGATCTTTCAGGTTTGTCCGGAAACGTAACGCTTACGGTTAAGGGCCGCAGCCGACATGGTGATTATGTTGCAGATCCGGTTAACGTATCGTGGATTGTTTCTTCATCCGCACCTCCCATAAGGATTGTGGCAGACTGGCCACAGCCTGTGCGTGATGCCGCAGTGCAGTTGGAGGTCACAGGTGTTGAAAAGTACCGTTTCGCCCTAGATGGCGGTTATGATCATCCTGAACAGGATGTTTCAGTACCCATAACACTTTCAAGACTTTCGCCTGGTGAACACAGAGTTTCCGTGTTTGGATTTTATGACGGGACCTGGCATGAAAATGAAAGGGTAGAGTTTGCATTCACCGTTGACAGGAATTACGGCACGGACTGTTCTGCTCTGTCAAAGGTTATGGCCACATTGCTTCCTGATGTAAGCGGGGAAACGACGTGGAGCTGGGATGGAAAGGATGAGAGTGGAGGGATTTTGCCCGCGGGGTGGTACACTGTACGTCTATCTCTTACTGATGACATGAAGAGAACCAGGTCCGTGGTAAAGGTGGTTCAGCTTGGTGATTTCATGGCCCCGCCTGCCAGCGTTAGCACGGCAGCTCCTGCTGGTGCTCCTGCAGGCGCAGGAGGCTGGCTGGCATGGCAGGACCAGCGTAATGGAAACTGGGATATTTATGCCCGCAGGCTGTCTGATCCTGGAAGCAATGGAACCAGGATTACGGACTCACCCCTTAACCAGATATTCCCTGCAACAGACGGACATTTCGTTGTCTGGCAGAGCAGGCAGCCAAATGGCACCTGGGATATTGCAGCCAAAAATCTGTCAGATGCTTCCCCGGTTTTCTTTATTACATCAACACAGGGAGTGGACGAGATCAATGCCAGGGTGGATTATCCCTGGGTGGTGTATCAGGCAAAACCGGCGGGAGAGCCTGATGCGCCGTGGCAGATCATGGCATACAACATGGTTACCGGCACGGAAGAGGCTGTGGATCCCTCTGACCAGGACCAGCTTGACCCGTCAATTGATGATGGCAGGGTTGTGTGGCAGGATTTCCGTAATCCTGGTTATGGCGATATTTTCTTGAAAAATCTTGATACAGGCATGATACAGGCCGTAACAGCAGATTCAGACAGCCAGTATCATCCTGTAATAAATGGCCATTGGATTGTCTGGTCAGACAAACGTAATGTGCAGAATGACCTGTATGGATTCAATCTGTTAAGAAATTCAGAAATACGTCTGACTGATACCCCTGAAGACGAAACCCTGCCAGCAGTCTATGGAGACTGGGTGATTTACAGGGAAAACTCAAGCGATCCTGTTGCCAACAATCTGAGGCTCCTTTACCTGGGTAACCTGGCTTCGATCCAGCTTACATCTTCCCCTGGTGACAAGACCAGGCCGGTCATAACTGAAGGTTTTGTTGCCTGGCAGGATAACAGTTCTGAACAGCCAGCCGTGATGCTTGGCAGATTGCCTGATCTTCAGCCGGTTTTCAACAATTACAATGCAATAGCTGTTACCAGTGGCATGGCAGATACCATGACCGATGCCTTTACCCTTCTCAGGCTGTGGCACGAACAGGCTCATGTAAACAGTATTTCCCGTATTATTTCCCTTACGGGAAGTCCTGTTACCGAAACAGCATACTGGGAGGACTCGGCCCCCCATGGTACCAACTTTATGCTGGAATCAGGCACATTCCTTTGGGTGAAGTTCAGCACGGAAAACATCCTGGATCTTGGACAATCCGAATGTGGACCACTGGAACTTGCAACTGGACCCAATGTTTTCAGCTACTGGTGTTATCCTGATAGTTTGACAGCCTACAGACTTATATCCGATCTCGGTATTAATAGGGTAAATGCTGTGCGTATGCTTGACTCATCAACCGGCAGGTGGCATGTAGCCGCTGTGGTTGATGGGACAATACGGGGTGAAAATTTTGGTATACCCAGAGTGGCTGTCCTGATGATTGATATGAAGGAAGCGGTAAGCAACTGGCAGCCGTAATGCAGGGTTAACAGGAGGCAAATAAGATGAAGGTAATACATATATGGCTGTTTCTCGTTGTGGCTGTGCTGGATGCTCCTCATGTTGTGACCGCCATGACAGTCCGGGAGCTCCATGATGCCATCAATAATGGTGAATCTATTACTGCGGTGGATATACGGCCAGGCAGTGAATTTATTAAGGGACATATCCCTGGAGCAATAAACATCCCTGCCAGGCTTTGTGCAATCAAGCCCATGCCGCCAATGGGCAGGGTCGTGGTGTATGGTGACGGTATTGATACAAGTCAGACTGAGAGGGCTATGGAGGCCATCAACAAGAAGCATGGCATACGGGCTGAGATGCTCTACGGTGGGTTCCCTGCGTGGGAGGCCAGCGGAATGATGTCAACCAGGACAAACGGGGTGGCAAGAGAAGAGAGCAGGCAGATAACCTATCAGCAGTTAAAGAAAATTGTTTCAGGTAATTCCAATGTGGTGCTTGTTGATCTCAGGCCGCATAGCAAAGGGGTAGGGGTAAAG
>JALWJV010000189.1 GCA_026996955.1 Deltaproteobacteria bacterium | reverse complement strand
ATGCGGCAGTAGCATCGTCTTCCGGTACGGATGATTCATCAGTAGAACGCGGCAGCAGCTGGGTAATCCGTACCACCTGTCAGGCAGTCACATACAGATTTTTGACACCAGAGGAACAGAAGGCAAGAAATAAAAAGAATAAGAAGAAAAGAAGAAGACGGCGGTAGTATTAAACCATGTATAAATTCAGAGGAAAAATGAAGACAGGCAATTTGTCCACTGGGTATAGGGCTTCGCTGCATCTATTTTGGGCTGGCATAATAGGCTTTGTAGTTGCATCGTTATTTATCTATCCAGGGCACTGTCAGGCAGCCCTTAAAAAAAGAGCCGAAACTAACAAGACAAAGCCTGTCAAGACTTCTGAGAAGGTAAGGGAATTTCAGGAGCGGCTTAATCGTCTGCTTGAACCCGTTACCTACAAGTATGTACCAGCGGGCAAGCCTGATCCTTTCCAACCATTTATTCAGAATAAGCCGCAGGTAATCAGAAGGGCTGGAGCAAAGAAAAAGAAATTTACACGACCTGACAAGTGTGCAACCCCTCTTGAATGCATGGATGTTGGCCAGTTGAGGTTGGTAGCCATTGTTGTTGAGGATACTGGAGAAAATATAGCTATGGCCCAGGATGCTTCTGGCATAGGCTATATTCTAAAAAAGGGCACAAGGGTAGGCTTTAGGAATGGACACGTCATTCAGATATTACCGGATAGGATAGTTGTTCAGGAAGAGGCCGAGAATATCAGGGGAGAGATGACCTTGACCAACAGGGTTCTTTTTCTGCATCCGGAGGAAAAGTAGATGGGTATTGATACTATAACGATGAAAAAGAAATTCAGGCATTGTTTATTGTTGTGTTGGGGATTGGCTGTTGCATCTGTGTTGATTTTTTACTGCGTTCCAGCTGCTATGGCCGGAAAGTCTCCGGAGTCAGATGTCTCCACTTGGCTTGCTGAGCTTTCTCCGGCAGATGCCAAGATGCACAGCAAAAATGCTTCTATGCAGCCAGATAAAACAGCACCTAAGAAGGTGTCGGCTAAGTCTGGGGCTAAGAAAAACAATATGCCTCAGAATATCAGCATTGATTTTTATAAGGTGGATCTGCATAACGTATTTCGTCTTCTTGGCAGGATAAGCGGAAAGAATATCGTGGTGGATGAGGGTGTAAAGGGGACCCTGACACTTGCCCTTCAGGACGTTCCCTGGACCTTTGTTCTTCAGGTAATAAAGAATCTCAAGGGGCTTTCCAGCCAGGAGGTGAACAATACAATAATGATCTATCCTGGCAGCAAAAAGATGACCTGGGAGACTGCTTCAACTGAAAATGCAGACATGAATCTTATCATAAGCAGAAATGATGTCTCTGCGTCTCAATCAGGACTCAGTGTAACCAAAGGTAAGCAGTATATGATCAAAAAGGGTCTTGATGTCAAAAAGCTTCAGCATTCAGAGACTCCTCCTGAAAAAATCAGTCAGGCAGCAGCGTTGATTAAAAGAGCAGAGGTGGCAGAGTTTAAGGGTGATTTGGAGCTTGCTGAAAAGTTATATGGCGAGGCCTCTGAAATCTGGCCTGATAATGCTGACCTGCTTAAAAAAGCAGCAGATGTGGCACTAAAAAATGAAAATGAGATAAGTGCCTATAACTTTGCTAAGAAAGCACTTGCTATCAGTCCTGATGATAGTGAGGCTGCAACCATAGCCGCCGTATCCTTGGCACGGATGAACAAACCTGGAGAGGCAAAAACATACTTTGAAAAGGCTGTTTCCGGACCTAATGTCCCTATGGATGCACTTTGGAATTACGCAGTGTTTCTTTTCTCTCATAATGATTTCAGAAATGCGCTAAGGCTGATAACCCGTATTGAGATGAACTATTCTCTTACCCCTGACCTCATGATGCTGAAGGCAAAGACCTATGAGAATCTTGGCCGTAAGGATAAGGCAGTTGAGGAATATCGAGCTATTCTTTCAGCGGGCAAACATATTCCTGAAAATATGAAACAGTATGCCAGAATTCAGTTAAAGTGTCTGGCCCCTGGCCATTAAGTTTTATTTAGTTGCACAAGAATTTGTAAATTAAGAAACTGAAAATAGAGAGGGATATCATGTGTTACCGGAACGAAAGTAAACAGGACAGGGCAAAAAGCATTTTCCTGATGGTAGTACTGCTTGTGCCGCTGTTAATGTCAGGCGGGTGTGCATCAAATGCCGGAAAGGCAGGACAGGTGCAACAGGTCAGTGGTCAGGACCATCCGGTTCAGGTTGATACTGAAAGTTCGAAAGCTGCGTCTGCAGGTTCGGTCTCTTCAGACAACACAGCAAAAGAAAATCAACCATATCGGCCAGACATTTCATGGAAGCCATCATACGCGTTACATGACGTGAAGATCAAGAAGGGAAGTTCAGAGGAGAAGCTTCCGTTCATGACTGTAGGGGCTGATATGAAATCCCGTTTCGGTAAGGTACCGCTTATCACAGTGATTAAAAATCTTGCTGACCTGAAAGATATGAATGTCAGCTGGACAAGTGATGTTGATCAGAACGCCAGAGTTGATGTTGATATAAAAGCAGATGATGATTTTTGGGCAGCACTTGATAATGTTTTAAGGCAACTGGATTATTTTTATGAGTTCAGACGCAATACAATTATTGTAAAATACAAGGAGACCAGGCGTTTTCATGTGACCTGTCCATTTGTTACAGGAAGTTACCAGACCTCGGCAGGTGGAGATTTCCTTGGAAGTTCAGATGCCATAGACAACTATCATGGGGCACTCCAGTTAGATCATAATGATCCTGAAATTGATATATGGCAGAATATTGAAAATAATATAGCCCGAATACTTCAGCTTTCCACCAGGCAGGTTGCAGAAACTGCCACAGGCCCATCTGAGGAAGATCTTGCCAGAATCCGTCAGCTCTGCGCACAGCAGTTTCCCGGTGACCAGGCCCAGCAGGCATTGTGTGTTCAGCAGAATCAGGCAAGGCTCGAGCTGCAGAATCAGCCAGGCGGCGGTCAGAACAACCAGGGACAGCAACAGTCTGCATCAGCAGGTGCCACCTCGAATGGCAATGACGATGGAGTGTTTTATGTTATTGATAAACCGCTTGGCATAATAACCGTCACTGCCCCAAGGTCTCTTATGGAACAGGTTGATGCCTATATCACCAACCTCAACAAGGAGCTTTCCCGTCAGGTCATGATAGAGGCCAAGATTGTTGAAGTCCGGCTCAACAATCACAATTACCGTGGGATTGACTGGTCCGGCCTGTTGAAAAGTCACGAATTGACGTTTCAAACAACCTTTGGTGATAGCGGCTTGATCTTTGATGGAGGATGGACCCATTTCATGGATAGTATCTCAATGACTAATGATGCATTCAGTATCGTCCTAAATTTTCTTGATGAATTTGGAGACGTAACGGTGCTTTCAAACCCCAAGGTTTCGTTGATGAATGGCCAGCCAGGTGTGATTACCGGTGGCAAGACACGGCGTTATATTGATCGGGTGACGTCAAATATTAATAACAGTGGAACGGGTTCAATCACCACATATAATGTAGAAACACGAGACATTTTTGAGGGAGTTGGTATGGGCGTAATGGCCAATATTGCAGAAAATGGTGAAATTATCCTGCAGTTGACCCCGGTTTCTACCAAACTTGATGGAGAGATAGAGTATAAAAGTTTTGGAACGGCTCAGGTGGGGCTTCCAAAGGTTTATCTCAGACAGACAACCACCATGGCCCGGGTAAAAGACGGCCAGATGCTTGTGCTTGGCGGTATTATTATTGATGAAAAGGGAACAACAGGCAACAAGGTTCCACTTCTTGGAGATATTCCGTATTTGGGCTATCTGTTCAAGAGTGAAACCAAATACCATCAGAAGGTGGAGATGGTGCTGATGCTTATTCCGCATATTGTTGAAATTTAACTCTGTACAGCATATAATTGTCTAATCTGATAGGCCCCCATTATGGGGGCTTTTTTAATGGTAAAAGCCTTGGAACTGACCACATTGTCTGACTATGACTAAAACTAAGAAAAAAGAACATTCTGTATTGATTCGCTTTGGAGTCTCCATCCCTGAAGATCTTATCAATGCATTTGATACTTATATCAGGGAACGGCAGTATGGCAGCCGCTCAGAAGCCATACGGGATCTTATACGTGAAAAACTTGTTGAACAGGAATGGGAAAAGGAAGCACAGAATGAGGATGTTGTAGGTACCATCACATATGTATTTGATCACCACAAGAGGGAACTTGTGGAATCAATACTTGATATTCAGCATGATTTTCCTGATATAGTTATTGTTTCACAGCATATTCATCTTGATCACCATAATTGTATGGAAGTGGCAATAGTAAAGGGTACTCCATCCACTCTCAGGGGGCTGGCCTACAGGATAAAGGCCCTCAAGGGAGTAAAGCACTGCAGCTTTACCATGACCACTACCGGGGCACAGCTTTCCTGATATCAAAGTATCTTCTCACAGGAAACCGCATCTGCTGCGTTGTCGGGGACTCGAAGTACAGTGGTACGTCTTCGTCCCCGCCGCCTTGCACCTGCAGCATCCTGAGAGAAGATACATTTCGTAAACAGCATTTTCCGTTATGAGAATTCATCCTGGAAAGGGTGAGTAG
>JALWJV010000188.1 GCA_026996955.1 Deltaproteobacteria bacterium | reverse complement strand
CCTTCATGTTATCAGGTGGCCACAGGAAGGCTCGGACCTTACTGGGGAGGAGTGGATTCCAACCGGGCTTTCTGACAATGTCCAGGTCCTTGGGGCATTAAAAAGGCTATCGCTTGAGGTTGTAAGAAAGGGACAATGGCTTTCAGAGACAGACCATGAAAAGAGGGCCAGGGCACTAGCAGACTCAAGACTTGCATCTCTGTTCAGCCTTGATTTTTACGTGCCTGAAATTACCGGAGTGCTCTTTTCAGAGAAAGTTGACATTCCGGCAGATCAGCCGTTTATGGAGCTTAAACGGGAGGTCTGGGAGGAAGATTCTGTTCAGCTTCGGGCATGGTGGCATCTGACTCCGGCATCAGTTGATGAAATTGTTGAAAAATATCTTGAGCCAAAGGGCATTTCCAGGGAGGAGATGGAGTTTTTTATTTCCCTCCATGTTTACGGCCCAAACGGTATATCTGAAAAGCCGGTGCAGGGGCCTGTTCCTGTGGGCCTTGCCTCTGACTGGCTGTTTACCGGCATCAGGGACAATGCTGCATATCAGGCAGTTCTTGATGTTCGCACCAGGTCAGATAGTGAAAAACCCCTGGGCCGTGTTATCTGCTCCAATATATCCCCGATTCCTGCCAGGGAAGACCATGTTGTGCTGCTTCCAATAGACCATGAGCGTGCCTTTGCCTACTGGCATCTTGACCAGGATCGCCTTGCAAAACGGATGCAGGAGCTGTCAAGGGGAGGAACAGTGGGGGTACGTACCATCATTCGGGTCTTTAACCTCTGGGGTGGAGAGCTCTTTCATCACATGGACAAGGATGCAGAGGTCCATCCGGGCTTTACAGACAACTACTACCTGACCCTTGAGCCTGACAAGGTGTATCAGGTGCAGCTTGCAGCAGTAAACGATGAGGGAAAGCTTGAGGAGCTTACTCCATTTTCAAATCCCATCCAGACTGCCAGGCTGTATCATGGCACCAACCCCATTCAGTACCGTGAGGTTCCCCCTGTCACAGGTCATCCTTCCCACAGGCGCCTTGAATCAGTAATGAACATCCCTGAAAATTCCAAAGGGCTGCTGGTCCTGCATCTCCACGCACACCTGCCCTACATCAGGCAGCGTGTTGAGTACGGGACATCAGGTGTGTGGGAGCCAAGGGGATTTCCTCCTGAGTGGTTCCACGAGGCAGTGCTTGATACCTACGGGCCGCTTATCCTTGTGCTTGAAAAACTCAGGGCAGAGGGCGTGGATTTTCGCCTGTCTCTGGATATTTCCCCTACACTTTCCAACATGATGCGCTGCCCCCTGCTTCAGGAGGAGTTTCTTAAATATATCGAGGCGCATATCAGCCTTGCACGGGCAGAGGTTGACCGTACCCGCCGTGAGGCGCCACACTTTCATGACACCGCCTGGATGCACCTTAACCGTTTTGTTGATATCCGTGACTGTTTCCTGCGTTACAGGTGTGATCTTACCCAGGCTTTCCGCGCCTTCCAGGATCAGGGCTATCTTGAGATATCCACATGCGGCGCAACCCACGGATTCCTGCCCCTTCATACCGCATATCCCGAATCCGTAAGGGCACAGATTCAGACAGCGGTCAGGGACTACAGACAGACCTTCGGAAGGGACCCCATTGGTATATGGCTGCCTGAATGTGCGTATGTGCCGGGAATTGAGGAGTTTGTGCAGGAGGCCGGCCTGAGGTACTTTTTCACTGAGACCCACGCGGTTCTTAATGCTGATGCACCACCTGAATTTGGCACAAACGCCCCAGTATATCTCAAGGGCAGCGATGTTGCAGCATTTGCAAGGGATCAGGAGACCGGAAAGCAGGTATGGAGCGGCGAGGAGGGTTATCCGGGCGATCCCGACTACCTTGATTTCCACATAAAGGGCGGACCGCTTCGGTATAACCGCATCACCAGCAGGGAAAGCGGCTGGGAGAAGGCACCCTACAACCGGGCATGGGCACTTGAGAAGGTTGCAATGCATGCGCAGCATTTCATGGAGGCAAGAAACTTCAAATTCAACCATATCAAGGACTGGTACTGGAAAAAGCCCCTTGCCGTTGCCATGTATGACGCAGAACTCTTTGGCCACCACTGGTATGAGGGTGTTGATTTCATATACTACCTGCTGAAAAAGTTATACTACAACCAGAACGAGACAGAGCTCATCACCCCCAGCGCCTACCTTGCCAGGTATCCAAAGAACCAGGAGGTGTTTATCACACCCTCATCATGGGGCGACAAGGGCTCCTTTGACAAGTGGATGTACGGCTCTGTCTCATGGATGTACCGTCATTCCCACGCTGCCATCAGGGAACTTGTGGCAATGTCAACCGACCTGCGTGACAGGAGGTCTGACAGTGAACTTCACAGGAGAATTGTTGCCCAGGCTTGCAGGGAGGTGCTTCAGTCCATGAACAGCGACGTGCCCTTTGTCATCTCAAATGGCCACTTTGTTGACAGGATGAAAGAGCTCTTTCTGAAAGACGTTGAAAACTTCTGGATACTGGCCGGGCTGTACTGGCATGGCGGTGAAAATGAGCAGACGCTTTGCAGGCTTGAACGCCTTGAGATGGAAAATCCCATATTCCCCGATGTTGATCCTTATGTTTTCGCACTGAAATGACAGGTCTGCCCTGTCAAGCGGGCCATTTTTTCATGGTTTCAGGCAATCACTGTCAGTGCTAACAGTACGCTTCCCATAATGACCATTTACTTTATATTTATTTGACATCTACTGAATTGAGTTGTTAGATTGTATCTATATTTTGTGAACAGGACCATAAACAGATATGCCTCATGTACCTGAATATATAAAAACACTGGTGCCATACCCGCCTGGCAAGCCAATAGAGGAGCTTGAGCGGGAGTACGGCGTTAAAAATCCCATAAAACTTGCCTCCAATGAAAATGCACTTGGTCCCTCGCCAAAGGCTCTGGAGGCAGTCAAGGCCATTCTTCCGATCCTGCATCGGTATCCTGATGGAAGCGGATATTACCTGAAGCAGAAACTCTCTGAAAAACTGGGAGTAACCCCGCAGCACCTGGTGCTTGGAAACGGCTCAAACGACCTTATCGATTTCCTTATACGAACCTATGTAAGGCCAGGGGTGCAGGTGATAAGCAGTGAGCCGAGCTTTCTGGTTTACAGGAAGATGGTGCAGGTGGCAGGTGGCGAAAATGTGGTTGTGCCGTTTCATGACATGCGGCACGATCTTGATGCAATTTCCCGGGCGGTCACATCCAAAACTGCCATTATTTTCATGGACAACCCCAACAACCCCACGGCAGCTGTGATTAACCGCGCTGATTTTGACAGTTTTCTAAAACGGCTTCCTGAAGATGTACTGGTTGTGCTGGATGGCGCATACGAAGAATTTGTGCGGGATGCAGCGTGTCCGTTAGGGTATGAGTATGCGTTGAAGGACCCAAGGGTTATTGGTCTCAGGACATTTTCAAAGGCGTATGGACTTGCAGGCCTACGGGTGGGTTATGGAGTCATGGACCCTGAAGTGGCATCCATGCTTGACCGTGTAAGGCAGCCCTTTAATGTGAATGCGGCAGCCCTGGCTGCTGCAGAGGCAGCGCTTGATGATCAGGAACATCTTGAGAAAACCCTGCGGCTTACATGGGACGGGCTTGATTTTCTCTCGCAGGAGCTTGAAAAACTGGGCTGCGCCACCATGCCTGGCCATACCAACTTCATGCTTGTTGATACCGGGCGTGATGCCCGTGAGGTTTATGAGGCAATGTTAAGGAAGGGAGTAATCGTAAGGGCAATGGGTTCATATGGTTTTCCCAGCCATATCAGGATTACCATTGGACTGCCGGAGGAAAATGAACGTTTCCTCAATGCCTTTTCTGAGGTGATAAAATAAAAATTGAATTGTAACTGCTTACCGGGAGGTAAAATTTATCATGGCAAGACCACCCAAATGTCGTATAGTTGATCAGGAGCCTTCTGTAACTTACTTTAAGCCCCGGGGAATTCCCCTGCGAAAACTGGAGGAGATTACACTTACTGTTGAAGGGCTTGAAGCAATCAGGCTGTCAGACGTAAACGGGCTGGACCAGGATGCTGCTGCAAAGAGAATGGGTATATCCCGCCAGACCTTTGGCCGCATACTGTCCAAGGCAAGAAATACCGTTGCCCGTTCAATAGTAGAGGGCCTGGGCCTCAAGATAGAAGGTGGACATTACAAGCTTGCAGATGAGATTAATGAGGCGGATGGGAAATGAAGCTGAATATAATGAAGATTTCTGCATTGCTCATCGCCATCGCATGTCTGCTGGTTTTTACGAAAGGAACAGCAATGTCAGAAAACAAGAATCCGAAGGTACTTCTCAAGACCAGCATGGGTGATATCGTAATTGAGCTTTATAGCGACAAGGCACCCATAACTGTAAAGAATTTTCTCAGATATGTGAAGGAGGGCAAGTATGACGGCACCATCTTTCACAGGGTCATAGACGGATTCATGATTCAGGGCGGCGGCATGACCCCTGACATGAAGGAGCGGGACACCTACGCCCCCATCAAAAACGAGGCAACAAACGGGCTTCCCAATGACAAGGGCACCATTGCAATGGCGCGCACCCAGGTAGTGGATAGCGCCACGTCCCAGTTTTTTATTAATCTCAAGGACAATGACTTT